>CAMSTY010000049.1 GCA_947063875.1 uncultured bacterium | reverse complement strand
AATAAGGAAGTGGCGTCAAAAGTGGCGGCGCTTCCTTATGACGTTTACAACCGGCAGGAGGCTAAAAAGGAAGTGGAGAAGAATCCCATGTCATTTCTGGCGGCAGACCGGGCGGAGACCCAGTTTCCGGATAATGTGGATCTGCATGATCCGAGAGTGTATGCAAAGGCGAAGGAACTGCTGGAGCAGTGGCAGAAGGACGGGATTTTGATCTTAGATGAGCCGGAATGCTATTATGTGTATGAACTGACCATGGATGGGCGCAGCCAGACGGGAATCGTGGCTTGCGCGGCTGTGGATGACTATGTGAATGGCGTGATCAAAAAGCATGAAAATACCCGTGAGGATAAAGAGCAGGACCGAATTTGCCATGTGGATGTGACAGATGCCCATACGGGTCCGATTTTTCTGGCCTATCGTTCGGATGAGGAATTGAATCAGATGGTAAACGAGGTGTGCGGCCAGGAGGCATTGTATGACTTTACGGAAGAGGATGGCATCCGGCATCGGGTATGGAAAATCCAGGATGGGACATGCGGTGAGATGGGCAGGGCCGGCAGGGAGAACAACGCCGGTTGCAGTATGACTGCCCGGATTCAGGAAAGATTCCGTCAGATGGAAGAAATTTATATTGCGGACGGCCATCACCGGGCGGCTTCGGCGGTGAAGGTGGGGTTAAAGCGGAGAAAAGAGAATCCCGGCTATACGGGGGAGGAGCCTTTTAACTTTTTCCTGTCCGTGCTGTTCCCGGATGACCAGCTGATGATTATGCCTTATAACCGGGTGGTGAAAGATCTGGACGGTAGGACGCCGGAAGAATTTTTAGAGAAGGTGAAAGAGCGGTTTGTAATCAGGGAAACCCAGGAATGTCAGCCTCAGGAACGCCGTCATATGGGAATGTATCTGGCAGGAAAGTGGTATGAACTGGAGATAAAGCCGGAGTATGTGACAGATGACCCGGTGAAGGGACTGGATGTATCTCTTCTGCAGGACAATCTTCTGACGCCGGCGCTGGGAATCGGAGACCCGCGGACAGATGCCAGGATTCAGTTCGTGGGAGGTATCCGGGGGCCGGCAGAACTTGTGCGGCTGGTGGACGGCGGCGAAGGCGAGGTGGCATTTGCCATGTATCCCACCTCGATTCAAGAATTGTTTTCCGTGGCAGATGCAGGACTTTTGATGCCCCCCAAGTCAACCTGGTTTGAGCCGAAACTGCGGAGCGGGTTGTTTATTCATAAGTTGTCGTAAGAAGCAAAAAATGCAGGACTCTTTCTGCTGACAGATTCGGAGACGAAAAAACGTATTGTGAGCATATATTTCAAAAAAGGTGAGCAGCCAACAGAATAATCCTCTTTGATTTTTCATATGATGTAAAAAACATTCTTAAAGGTTTAATCATGAAGGATTATATCGAAGAGCGGGCTGTGGCCATAGCCAATTACATTATAGACCACAATGCGACGGTGCGTCAGACGGCGAAGAAATTTGGGATTAGCAAAAGTACTGTACATAAAGACGTAACCGATCGCCTGGAGCATATCAACCCGTCTCTGGCAGCACGGGCGCGGATTGTACTGGATGTCAATAAGTCCGAGCGCCATATCCGCGGCGGACTGGCCACGAGAGAAAAATATCAGCACCGGCTTGCGATCTGCAGTAAAGAGGACAATTAAGGAAATGCCATATGAGACGGGAACGTTAAGTTTCCGTCTCATATGTGCTTTAGGTGCCTTATTTCAAAAACATATGAATCAGCTTTTCATAGATCTTCCGGTAGGGCTGATACCGCATGGGCAGATCCAGCCAGGTCTTTTTATCTACGATGCTTTTTTTGTGAGAAAATGTATCAAATCCTTCTTTCCCATGATAGGAACCCATCCCGCTTTCGCCGAAACCGCCGAATCCCATTTCACTGGTGGCAAGGTGAATAATCGTATCGTTGATGCATCCGCCGCCGAATCCGCAGCGGGCGGTGATTTTGCGGGCAGCGCGTGTGTCGGAGGTAAAGATGTAAAGCGCCAGCGGATGAGGCAGAGAATTGATCTTGTGAATGGCCTCGTCAAAGGATTCGTAAGTCAGAACCGGCAGAATGGGCCCGAAGATCTCTTCCTGCATAACAGCGTCGGAAAAGGTTACCCGATCCATCAGGGTCGGTTCGATTTGAAGAGTCCGGATGTCGGATTCGCCGCCGGCTGCTACTTTGGAGGAATCCATCAGGGAGGTTAGGCGGTTAAAATGCTTTTCATTGATAATTTTCCCGTAATTGCTATTTTTTAAGGGGGATTTGCCGAACTGCCGCCGGATTTGCCTTTTGATTTCCTTGACCAGTTCGTCTTTGACGGTACGGTCGCAGTAAATGTAATCCGGGGCGACACAGGTCTGTCCGCAGTTTAAAAATTTGCCGAATACGATTCGGCGGGCGGCCAGGCGCAGATTGGCAGTCCGTTCTACGACGCAGGGGCTTTTTCCGCCCAGTTCCAGAGTTACCGGAGTGAGGTGGGCAGCAGCCTGCCGCATGACTTCCCGGCCGACGTTCTGGCTCCCGGTAAAGAAAATATAATCAAAGCGCTGCCGGAGCAGGCAGGTGTTTTCTGCGCGTCCGCCAGTGACTACGGCAACCTCTTTTTTTTCAAAACACCGGCTGATAAGAGAGCGGATGATCTCACTGGTGCAGGGGGAATATGCGCTTGGTTTTACGATTGCAGTATTGCCCGCAGCGATTGCATTTACCAAGGGTTCCATGGTCAGCAGGAACGGATAGTTCCAAGGGCTCATGATTAACACGACGCCGTAGGGAGAGGGTTTTTGAAAGCTTCGGGAATGAAACTGGGCAAGTGGTGTGGGGACAGTAGTCTCCCGGACAAAACGGCGGATATGTTTGAGCATATACGTAATTTCGCTCAGGACAAGGCCGGTTTCACACATATAACCTTCAAAAGCGCTTTTCCCCAGATCTTTGCAAAGAGCATCCCCGATCTCCTTTTCGTGTTCCTGAATGCAGGCCTTGAGTTTATTCAATGCCTGGATGCGGTAATTGATATTTAAGGTAGCGCCGGTGAAAAACCATGTGCGCTGCTGCTGGGTTAATCGTTGAATTTCTTGTTCTGTCATACTTTTTCCTCCTTTTTTTGAATCAAAATGTCGGTTCGTTTTTCAAAAGCTCATAAAACCGTTCCAGCTCTTTCGCGTCCATTAACACCGGGACCGGATAAAGGGGGTTGGCCTCTTTATCGGCATAGTGCGCCAGCTTGGAAATGTCTTCTTTTCGGATTTCCGGAATGACATCCCCGATGCCAAATTGCTTTTTCATAGTCCGAATGGCATCGATCAGGCGTTTGGCCGCTTCCGTGCGTGGCGTATGGCGGTCGGCGAGGCCGGCAGCGATTGCCAGCTGCCGCAATTTCTCATGGATGGCTGTCCCATAGGATTCCAGCACAAAGGGAAGCAGCACAGAATTGGCAAGTCCGTGGGGGACTCCATATTCACCGCCCAGGGAGTGGGCAACTGCATGGACATATCCGACATAGGATTTGGTAAAAGCACATCCGGCGTAATAGGAGGCGATCAGCATGCGTCTGCGTGCCCGGATATCCGTGCCGTTTTTATAGGCATTTTCCAGGCTGGTGAAAATCAGATGCACTGCCTTCAGGGCGGCTTTCCGGGTGCTTCTGGTGGTAGAATTGCCAATATAGGCTTCTATGGCATGAGTGAGGGCGTCCATGCCGGTGGTGGCGGTAAGAAAAGGCGGAAGGCTGACCGTGATCTGGGGATCGAGCACCGCATAGTCGGGAATCAACGGAAAGTCATTGATCACATATTTATGATGCGTGGCAGAATCCGTGATGACGGCAGCCAGAGTGGCTTCGCTGCCCGTGCCGGCGGTTGTGGGAATCGCGACAAAAAGAGGAAGCTTTCGGCGAACCTTGAGGATTCCTTTCATTTTGCTTAAAGGCTGGCGCGGCTTGGCAATACGTGCGCCCATGGCTTTGGCACAGTCAATGCTGGAACCGCCCCCGAATCCGATAATGGTATCACAGCGATGGCTGAGATAGAGTTCTCTGGCTTCCTCCACGTTGGCAGTGGTCGGGTTGGCGGCCGTGCTGTCATAGATAAACCAGGAAATACCATGATCCGTGAGCGCTTGTTCTAACGGGCGGGTTAAATGCAGGCGGGTGATGGCAGCATCCGTGACGATCAGGACGCGGGAACTGTGGCGCTGTTTTAGGATCTGTGGCAGTTTTGCAATTTGGGGTATCAGCTGCGGGGTCCGATAAGGAAGCAGAGGCAGCGCAAGACGAAAGGCCGCCTGGAAGGCGCGGCAGTAACATTTATTGAAAATATTCATAATAGGGCATGTCCTTTCCTGCTGGTAACAATATGGGAAACTGTATTTTATTTTATGACATGTCCCGTTTTTTGACAAGGATATACGGAAAAAACATGAAAAATGATGATAAAAAAGCAAGCGGAACCGGTATATGAGGACTTCTTTTGGAATACATTGGTAGTAGTCAAATTTCAGGGGAGGTTGTTATGGGCAGAAGGCTGAATGGAAAAATGATATGGGTAGTCTTTTTGCTGTTTTGGGTACTTATGGTGCGTTTGCTGACGGGATGCAGCGTAGAAAAGGAAAACCAGGATAAGGTACGTGACCTGGAAAGCACTGTGGTAGGGGAAGCAGACCTGCCGGAAGAGTTGAAAAATCTGGTGGAGGAGAAAAAGGCGGCGCCTTTTAAGCTGACGTACAGCAATGACCAGGGACTTTACATAGTTGTGGGATACGGGGAACAGGCGACCGGCGGGTACAGCATCTCTGTGAACGAACTTTATCTGACAGAAAATTCCATCGTTATTGACACGGAACTGAAGGGGCCGCAAAAAGGAGAGACGGTAGGAGTGGAGAAATCCTATCCTTATATTGTGGTACAGACAGAATATCTGGAAAATCCGGTGATTTTTCAGTAGCCATCTATGCTATGTTCCTGGCAAGAAACGAGAATGAATCTCAAAATCATTGACAAGAAAATGGTTATGCGCTATAATAAATAAGTCGGAGGTTCACAAAACAAAAATAAGTGTGGACAAAACAGGCAGGAGAAGAGGTACAAACAGATGGTAGATTTTGTGATTTTAGTTGGAATTATGGGAGCAGTGTCTGCAATTGTGTGGAAAAAGATAAAGGACATGAGAGCGGGGAAGAGCAGCTGCGGTTGCGGCTGTTCCGGCTGTCCGGGGTGTAAAACGGAAGGACAATATCATCACTGAGAAAAGAACCCAAACCGTCACGGCAGGAAGCTGTGGCGGTTTTGATTAAGGAGGAAGATTCCTATTGCTTTCTAAATTTTCTTGCATTACAATAGAGGAAAGTACGAAAATATTGGAGATTAATTTATGATAAAAGAGAATGAGACAGTTGGGATATCGGAGGAAGAGGAGAATACGCTGCAGCAGCAAAGAGAGCAGCGAAGAAAGAAGGCCCGCAAGAGGCTTTATAAGGTAAGGGCAATGCAGTCGGTGCTGTGCCTGGGACTTGTCGCCCTGTGTGTGGGAACGGTGGTACTGGCTACAGAGACCTTGCGAAGAAAGAGTGAGAACGCGACGGCCGGCAAGGAAATCCATCGGGCAGAGGCGGTCAGCGCGGCGATGCTTATGCCAGAGGAAGAGGAAAGGCAGACGGCAGAGGTGAAGCGGCCCTGGATCGAGGTTTCGGAGATGGGCGCGCTTTATGGGATTCATGTGCAGGGAAAGGGATGGAGCAACTATTTTGCGGATAATGCTTATGGGATGGCTCCGGTAGGCGGATATATCACAGCAATTCGCGCCACATTACATAATCAGCCGACAGGGATGTCGGGAACCATCGAATATCAGGTGAACCTAAGCGGAAGCGGCTGGCTGGACTGGCAGACAGATGCGAATGAAGCGGGAGGCGCTTTGGGAGAGATGCCTCTGGAGGCAGTCTGCATGCGTCTGACGGGCGAACTGGCAGAGCATTACGATGTGTTTTACAGTGTGCTGCAGGATGACGCATGGACCGATTGGGCGAAGAATGGGGAAGAGGCAGGGAAGTCCGGCGTGGGGCTGCGGGTGGATGGAATCCGCGTTTCCGTGGCAAGAAAACAGAAAGAGAGGGATTCCTACGCCGGTGAGGTGGACCCTTCCAAGCCGATGATTGCCCTGACTTATGATGACGGCCCGTCAAAAAACGCCACGCCCCGGATTCTGGCGGCCCTGAAGGCGAATGGCGGCCGCGCTACCTTTTTTATGGTGGGAAACCGTGTGGGAAAGCATGGAGATTTAGTCCGGCAGATGGTGGAGCAGGGGTGTGAGGTGGCGAATCACACTTACGATCATACCCTGATGACGAAAGTAGACCCGGCAGAACTGGAGAGGCAGCTGGAGATGACCAATCAGGCGGTTGCCAACATGGGAGGAGTCACGCCGGTGCTGATGCGTCCCTGCGGAGGCGCGACCACAGATTTGGGGATGGGCGTGGCAGGCGCGATTTCCATGCCGGCAATCCTATGGTCCATCGATACGCTGGACTGGAAAACCAAGGACTCGGCGGCGACGATCACCGCGGTGCTGGATCACGTGAAGGATGGGGATATTATTTTAATGCATGATCTGTATGATGCAACGGCGGATGCCAGCGATGTCCTGATTCCGGAATTGACCAATCGGGGGTATCAGCTGGTGACAGTCAGCGAACTGGCTTCCTATCGGGGCGGAATGACACCGGGCAAGTCTTATTATAAGTTTCGTCCATAAGAGAATATTTTATCACTTCCACTCATACTTTGGAAGTAGCCGGTTGGGCAAATGAGTGGAGGGGTAGGCTTGAATGACAATTATCTGGATGTAATGGAACAATATGAGGGAGAGACTCTGGAAGTCCGCCGTGGGCGGGGCGCGTGGATTTTTGAACGTTCTGACGGGTTAAAACTTCTGAAGGAATATCGGGGCAGCGTAAAACGTCTGGAATTCGAGGAAACCGTTCTCGGAGAATTGAAGGCCCGGGGAATTGATTCCGTGGATCAGTATTTGAGAAACCGGGATGGGGAACTGCTTACGGTCGCGGAGGATGGAACAAAATATATCCTTAAGGACTGGTTCGTACATAGGGAATGCAACCTAAAGGACAGCCGGGAGATTCTGACAGCAGTTACCTGGATCGCCAGGCTGCACCAGGCGTTTCGGAGAATTCCCTGGAGAAAAGAGTGGGATATGGGTTCTATGGTGCCGCCGGGCCTGAGCGCGGAGATGAAACGCCACACCAGGGAAATGAAAAGGGTAAGGACTTTTGTCAGTGGAAAGCGGAAGAAAAATGAGTTTGAATTGTGCGTGATGGAGCATTTTGCGGAGTTTTATGAACAGGCGCTGACGGCTCAGAACGGACTGGAACTATTGGAGGAAAAGCAGGAGCAGAGCAGGCTGTTTCTGTGCCACGGCGATTTAAACCAGCACCACCTTCTGATGGGGACCGGAGACGTGGCGGTGATTGAATTCAATCAGATGCACCGGGGGAAACAGATGGCTGACCTGTATCATTTTATGCGGAAAGTGATGGAAAAACACGGATGGGATGAACAGCTGGGACTGGCGATGACGGAAGCATATGATAAGGTGATTTCCATGGACAGAGAGGATCGGGCATGCCTGTATTATTTATTCCTGTATCCCGAAAAATATTGGAAACAGCTGAATTATTATTATAATGCCAATAAGGCGTGGACACCGGTCAGAAACGTAGAAAAACTGCGCAGCCTGAAGGAGCAGCAGGAGATGCGGATGCGTTTTCTGGAGAAGATGAAGGGGTGAGGTCCTGGCAGGGATTGGGATTTTGCTAATTTAGATGGTTTTTGCGTCAGAAACCTTTTGACGCAAGAATCATCTTATTATATAATAGAAATAATTGAGAGTGGCGTAAGCGCTTTCATTATGAAATGTCCGGCAAAATCCGCCAGGAACGAGTTCTGCCGGATCAGCAATTCTGCCGGGGGGAGCCTGACAGAAAGTATACAGGAGGGAGTATTTAGTTATGAAGGATTACATGAAGATCTATGAGGAGTGGCTGGCAAATCCGTATTTTGATGAAGGGACCAAGGCGGAACTGCGGGCGATTGCCGGAGATGAGAATGAGATCAAAGAAAGATTCTATATGGATCTGGAATTTGGTACGGCTGGCCTGCGGGGGATTATCGGAGCCGGCATCAACCGGATGAATATCTATGTGGTTCGCCGGGCGACGCAGGGACTTGCCAACTATATCATCAAACAGGGCGGGGCCTCAAAGGGCGTTGCCATCGCTTATGATTCCCGCCGCATGTCGCCGGAGTTTGCCGATGAGGCGGCACGGACGCTGGCAGCCAATGGGATTAAGGCATATAAGTTTGAGTCTCTTCGTCCTACCCCGGAACTGTCCTTTGCCGTGAGAGAGTTAGGATGTATTGCCGGAATCAATGTGACAGCAAGCCACAACCCGCCGGAGTACAACGGATATAAAGTATATTGGGAGGATGGCGCGCAGTTTACCCCGCCTCATGACAAAGGCGTGACGGAGGAAGTCCTGGCCATTGAGGACCTCTCGACCGTGAAGACCATGAGCGCCTCGGATGCCAAGGCCGCAGGGTTGTATGATGTGATCGGCGCAGAGATTGATAATAAATATATCGCCAATGTGAAGGCTCAGGTGGTGAATCAGGAAGCCATTGATCAGATGCAGGACAAGATTAAGATCGTATATACCCCTCTTCACGGCACGGGCAATGTTCCGGTCCGCCGGGTGCTGAAGGAGATAGGATTTACCCATGTTCATGTGGTTCCGGAGCAGGAACTGCCGGACGGAGAGTTCCCGACGGTCAGCTATCCCAACCCGGAAGCAGCAGAAGCCTTTGCCCTGGGCCTTAAGATGGCAAAGGAGATCGACGCAGATCTGGTACTTGCCACAGACCCGGATGCAGACCGCCTGGGCGTATATGTGAAGGACAGTAAGTCCGGCGAATACATTTCCCTTACAGGCAATATGTCCGGTTCCCTGCTGTGTGAGTATGTGCTCAGCCAGAAGGCGGCTCAGAATGCGATTCCGGCAGACGGCGAGGTAGTGAAGTCTATCGTCAGCACCAACCTGATTGACGCGGTGGCAGATTCTTACAATTGCAAACTGGTAGAATGCCTGACAGGCTTTAAGTGGATCGGGCAGCAGATCCTCAAGGAGGAGAATACCGGTGTCGGCCATTATATGTTTGGCATGGAGGAGAGTTATGGCTGCCTGATCGGTACCTATGCCCGGGATAAGGATGCGGTATCTGCCAGTGTTGCCCTGTGCGAGGCGGCCGCTTATTATAAGACCAAGGACATGACCCTGTGGGATGCCATGGTTGCCATGTACGAGAAGTACGGCTACTATAAGGATGCCGTGAAATCCATCGGCCTGTCCGGCATCGAGGGCCTGGCCAAGATCCAGTCCATTATGGAGACCTTCCGCAATGATACTCCGGTCGGTTTTGGCGACTATAAGGTGGTTTCTGCCCGCGATTATAAGCTGGATACCATCAAGGATATGGCCAGCAAAGAGGTGAAGCCTACCGGCCTTCCTTCCTCCAATGTGCTGTATTATGACATGAACGACAATGCCTGGCTGTGCATTCGTCCTTCCGGAACCGAGCCGAAAATCAAGTTCTATTATGGCGTGAAGGGGACTTCCCTGGAGGATGCAGATGCCAAATCCGCAGCGCTGGGTGAGGCGTTGATGGAAGTTGTGAATAAGCTTCTGTAATTTTCATAATAAAAAGGAGCAGACCGTCCGGGACTGCTCCTTTTGCATGCTTGCGAAAGGATTATTCTTGCACAGACGCCATCGTAATGCCGTGAGGCGCGCTTTTTCCGTTCTCATCCGTGTTGACAAATACAACCTGGCAGGTGGAATAAAGAATATCCGGATTCAGCATATCGCGGGCCTCGACAGCGATTGTCAGGCTGGTTCTGCCGACTTTTGCCAACTCGTATCGAAGCGTGAGGATTGTGCCAAGTTCTGCGGGAGCAACGAAGCGGAAATCCTGGATCGCGCACATCACGACATGATCCCGGCGGCCTAATGTCCGTGCGACTCCGAAAAAGGCGGCTTCGCTCATCCAGTCGGTCAGGACACCGGAGTACAAGGAATCGTGGTGATTCATCTGCTCCATTCTTACATAGCGGTGATTGATGGTTTTCATAAGGTATCGTCTCCTTGGTTCTTTGATCGGGGCGTTCTTCAAAATATTTCCTGGTTATTATTATATAATAGGAGAAATGATTGTGCAAGCAGGATTCTGGAAGGGAATGCTTTGCCTGGTGTTCTGGCAGGGCCTGGAAAGGGATGTTTGGAGTTGGAAGAACAGGTAAAGTTGCTGCTGTTTAGGATGAATTCTTGAAAGGGCAGGCATGTTTGTAAAAATGCCAGCTTACAATAACTTCGCTTTCTGGTAAATCTTCGCCTGGTAACGGAATGTGGACAGTGGCATACAGCATCTTTTTGCTGCCACCGTTCCCGTGATTTTCCCGGATTTCCAAAGCTGGTAGGCTTCATGAAAGTTTTCCGGCAGCGGGCCTGGAGGCCTGCCAAAGCGCACTCCCCTGGCTTTTGCGGCGGCAATCCCTTCCGCCTGGCGCTGCCGGATATTTGTGCGTTCATTTTCCGCCACAAAAGACAGCACCTGCAAAACAATGTCGCTGAGGAATGTACCCATCAGGTCTTTTCCCCGCCGGGTATCCAGAAGCGGCATATCCAGCACCACGATATCAATTCCTTTTTCTTTGGTGAGAATCCGCCATTGTTCCAATATTTCCTCATAATTGCGCCCCAGCCGGTCAATGCTCTTGATGTAGAGCAGGTCGTCTTTTTTCATCCGCCGCGCCATCCTCCTGTAAGACGGGCGATCAAAATCTTTGCCAGACTGCTTATCCATGAAAATATTTTTTGCCGGGATAGCCAGTTCCTGAAACGCCAGCCTTTGCCGGTCCTCGTTCTGGTCATGGCTGCTGACCCGGATATATCCATATATGTTCGCCATACTCCTCCTTCCTGCCGTACCGGAAGAATGGCTCCCAATCCCGGCAATTTTTCTTTTATCACTTTTATGATGTTTTGTACTTTTGCTGTATGGGACGGCCATAACAGCAGTTTTGCGTTTGTATAAATGCTGGATATTTTATTGCATGGCAGATAAATTATACCAAAAAGCAAAGGACATCTCCAGGTTTTTTGTCTGAAAGTGTTCTTTTTTGACAAATGGTGGGGATTTAAAGAGAGCCATATCATCCATATCGCCTGTCCGTTTCCCCGCTTGCGTGGGTTCCTAAAGTGTGATATGATTTACAAGAAAAATACTGCACAAGTGCGGCGGATGGAAATACTATTCTAACAGAGAGGATCGGATGAGTATGGCGAATTTATCTTATCAGAGTACGAGAGGCGGGGAGAAGGGACTGACGGCTTCCTGCGCGATTTTAAAGGGCCTGGCAGAGGACGGGGGATTGTATATGCCTTCTTCTTTTCCGAAGCTGGAGGTTTCTATGGAGAAACTGGCAGGCATGAGTTATCAGGAGACGGCTTATGAGGTGATGCGTCTGTTTCTGACGGATTATACGGAGGAAGAACTGAAGCATTGCATTCATTGTGCCTATGACAGTAAGTTCGATACGGAAGAGATTGCTCCTTTGCGGGAGGCGGACGGGACTTATTACCTGGAATTGTTCCATGGCAGCACCATTGCGTTCAAGGATATGGCATTGTCGATATTGCCTTATCTGATGACAACGGCGGCCAAAAAGAACCATGTGGAAAATGAGATTGTGATTCTGACCGCCACATCCGGAGACACGGGCAAGGCGGCAATGGCAGGATTTGCCGATGTGCCGGGGACGCGGATTATTGTCTTTTATCCCAAGGGCGGTGTCAGCCGGGTACAGGAGCTGCAGATGGTAACCCAGAAGGGAGACAATACAGCAGTGGTGGCCATCCACGGCAATTTTGACGACGCACAGACCGGCGTGAAGAAGATCTTCGGCGACCAGGCATTTGGGAAACGTCTGGCAGACCATGGCTTCCAGCTTTCCTCGGCCAATTCGATCAATATCGGCAGGCTGGTGCCCCAGGTGGTGTATTATGTGTATGCCTATGCGAAACTGGTTCAGAAGGGCAGGATTAAAAATGGTGAAAAGATTAACATTACCGTACCGACAGGCAACTTCGGAAACATTCTGGCCGCTTATTTTGCCAAACAGATCGGATTGCCGGTGAAGAGGCTGATCTGTGCCTCCAACGATAATAAGGTGCTGTATGATTTCTTCCAGACAGGGACCTATGATAAGAAGCGGGAGTTTATTCTTACCAGTTCGCCTTCCATGGATATCCTGATTTCCAGCAATCTGGAGCGGCTGATTTACTTAAGCGCCGGCTGTGATGCAGAAGTGAATAAGAAGCTGATGGCAAAATTGGGAACCAGCGGCTCCTACACCGTGACTGAGGATATGCGGGGAAGGATGGAAGACTTTACCGGCGGCTATGCGGACGAGGCGGAGAATGCAGCGGAAATCAAGAGGCTTTTTGACGCTGCGGGATATATGATCGATACCCATACAGGCGTGGCCTCAGCAGTATATCGGAAATATGTGGCGGAGACGGGGGATGCGGCGCCCACGGTGATTGCATCCACGGCAAGTCCCTATAAGTTTTCTCATAGTGTTATGGAGGCCGTGTACGGAGACCAGGGTGAGAAAGACGAATTTGAGATTATCGATGATCTGTGCAAGGCGACTGGCGTGGCGATTCCCCGTGCGGTAGAGGAGATCCGCAATGCCGGGATTCGGCACAGGAGGGAATGCGACGCGGAGACGATGGAGAATATGGTGGCAGAGATCCTGGGGGTGTAATGGAGGGAGGGGTTTTGCTTTAGACTGCAACGGTTTCCGGACGGCTTTTCCCATGATTGGCATGCCGGACAGGAAGCGTTGCGGTTTAGATAAAAAACAAAAAATAAAAGGAGGACAGGATGGAATATGACGTAATTTCAGTTGGGGAACCAGTAATCGATTTTGTTCCGGTAAGGACAGGAGATGGATTGACCTACAAAGCCTATCCGGGAGGAGGCGCCGTCAATGTTTTAGCTGAGGTCAGCGCAATGGGCGGCAGCGCCAGACTTTTGGGAGTTGTAGGGCAGGACTTGTTCGGCGACTTCTTGCTGGAACAGGTGAAAAACAGGGGGATTGATGTTTCCGGCATCTATCGCACCGCAGATAAAAATACGGGGATTGGTTTTGTCCAGTTAAGTCCGCAGGGAGAAAGAAGCTTTCTGTCTTACCGGAATTATGAGACAGATACCAGGCTTTACAGCAGACAGGCATTGGAGACGATGGGGAAATGCTCTGTGTTTCATTTTACTTCCGTATCGCTGGTAGGGGAAACACAAAGAAGGGATACTTTTGAGGCAGCTGCCAAGGCAAGGCAGACGGGGATGATTTCTTTTGATGTTAATTATCGAGAAGATATGTGGGGGCATCCGAAGGAAGCGAAGGAACTGTTTATGGACTGCATCAAAAAGGCCGATATTGTAAAGCTTTCCGAGGAAGAGAAGCTGTTTTTGTGCGGCGAGGCGGATCATTTAGCGGCGGCGAGGCTGTTATGCCAGAACCAGGATAAGCTGATTCTGATCAGTATGGGAGCATTGGGGAGCTATTACTATTATGGAGGAGGGGAAGGGATTTGCCCCGCCATTCCGGTGACGGCGAAGGACACTACTGGCTGCGGGGACGCTTTTACAGGAGCGTTATTGGCCAATCTGGTTCCATGGATGAAAAAGGGATATCGCCTGGCAGACATTCCGGAACCGGAGATACGGAAAATACTCACCCTGGCCAATGGAGCAGGCTCCATCTGTGCCACCCGGTATGGTTCCATGAGCGCGATGCCATACAGGGAAGAGGTGGAACGCTTTATTACGGCGGACCCGGTAAATAAAAGAGATTCCGCGCTTTGCCAGGGCCTGAAAGACATAACAGAGGAAGAAGGAGCAGACAGGGAAACCGTAGTGATATTGGGCGCCGGACTTTCCGGAAGAGGATATCTGGCACGGCAGCTGGATTTTGAGAAACATCAGCTTGTTTTTCTTGATAAAGATGAGTCCTTAATTCATAAACTGGTCGCGGACGGGCATTATCGGATTGAATTTTTCGGGCAGGCAAGAGAAGCGATCGTTATGGACGGCTACAAAGCGTTCGCTGTCGGGACAGAGGAGGCAAAGGAACAGCTGCGGCAGGCCTCTTATCTGTTTATCTGCGTAGGCCAGGAGAATCTGGAGGAAGCCAGCTCTTATGTGGGCGGCATATTAGGAGATTTCGACGTCAGGCTAAAAGCAGTGATCGCCGCAGAAAACGGGGTTGATAACCGGAAGCGGATGGAGAAGCATCTTTCTTTGGGAAAGAGCCTTTGCACGGAATGCCTGATGCTTTGCACCACTATAGGAAGAGAGGATACGCTGGATATATGGTCGGAAGATATGGATTACCTGCCGTATGACGGAGATCATTTTGCCGGACGGCTTCCGTTTGGGCATTTAGTTTCCTGCCGGCGTTTTGATACATTGGTGAGACGTAAAATCTATACCTATAATGCTTTGAGCGCATGTATTGCCTATCTGGGGGCTTATAAAGGATATACGGACTACAGCAAGGCGGCGACGGACCCGGAGATCTTTGATATAACCGAGGAACTGGAGGGGTGTTTGAATCAGGCCGTATGCAGGGAATATCAGGTGGAACCACAGGAACAGGCAGCGTTTTCCGCTTTGGCAAAGAAGAAATTCCGAAATCCCTATATTAAGGATACGATTGCCCGCAATGCCCGCAATGTGGCCCGCAAGATCGCTGCTGGGGAACGGATCGCGGAACCTCTTCGGCTGATGCAGCGTTTTGGCATTCCTGCAAAAGCATTGGAACTGACTGCGGCGGCGGCATTTTTGTATGGAGTCCGTCAGGAAGGCATGGAAGAGGATTTCTTTGTGGGAAGGCCCGAAAAACAGACTGCAGATTCCGTAATGAATATTTACCATCTTTTGAAAAAAGGAATTTCGATTCAGGACATTTTCGGCAATCAGAAATAATTTTGGATATTTTTAATAAAAACAGAGGAAGAGAATATGCAGAATAGACAAAAGTGGGAAGATATTAAAAAAGAAATTGACGAATATAACAGGAAAGTGCTATACTGTTTTCAGGTCTGATATATAAAATATATACAGAAGATATATAAGAGGATAAGATGAAAAGTAAAGCAGACGAGGCGTATGACGTTATAAAAGACAAAATTGTAAATTTTCAATTGGCTCCAGGTTCCGATATATCAGAAGAGGAATTGACGCAGGAACTTAATATCAGCAGGACGCCGATCCGGGAGGCTTTGCAGAAATTAGCAAAAGACGGGTTTGTGATTATCTATCCCCGGAAGGGAACGATCGTTGCGGACATTACCCTGGATTTGATTAATTCCATTTATGAGATTCGGACCTTGAATGAACCGCATATGTCACGCATTGCTTGTACAAAGGTCAGGGATGAGTGGATTCAGAGAGTCAAGGCAGGTTTTCTGGCTTTGGATGATGCTTCTCTTGATATTGCAAGTTATATCAAGCTGGATTATGAACTCCACACAGAGCTGACGAGATACACCAATAATAATTTTCTAAAGAGTTTATTCCGGGTAGTGAATGCCCACAACCATCGAATCAGAATCCAGACTTCCCGCAGGAACGACGCCTATGGACGTTCCATTCAGGAGCATTTGGAGATTCTTGATGCTTTGGAAAGAAGGGATGAAGCGGCAGTCGAGGATGCTGTCCGCCGGCATATTTTAAATGCTAAGAGGGAGGCGTTTGATTATAATTATTGATGCCTGCCTGCTTTTTTGGAACAACTGATATATCAGATAAATACATCTAATATATCAAAAGAAAGGGGGAAGCAGAAGAGAAAGATGAAACAGGAACTGATCAGAATAAACAAAAAGGATAATGTTGCAATTACCACCCATGATTTAAAAGCGGAAAGCAGCATGGATTTTGAGGAGCGAAGGCTTCTGGTTTTACAGGATATTCCCGTAGGACATAAGGTGGCGCTGAGAGATCTGGAACCCGGAGAGCATGTGATTAAGTATGGTACGGTGATCGGACACACCACATGTCCGGTGAAAGAGGGGGAATGGATTCATAACCATAATATGGCAACGAATTTGGACGGGATATTAAGTTATGAATATCATCCGGCACAGTGGAAGGGCCCTGAGAAGGCGCTGCACCGGAAGCAGGTATTTCAGGGATACCAAAGGGCGGATGGCCGTGTGGGCACCCGTAATGAAATTTGGATTATTCCCACGGTTTCCTGTGTCAATACGACGATTCGCAAGATTGAGGAGGAAGCGAAAAAGAGGTTTGGAGGACAATGCGATGGGATATTTGCTTTTCCGCACAATGCGGGCTGTTCCCAGCTGGGAGAGGATTTTGCGGTCACGCAGAAGATCTTATCCAGTATTGTTCAGCATCCGAATGCAGGAGGGGTGCTGCTGGTAAGCCTGGGATGTGAAAATAATGACCTGCAGCATTTCCTTCCGGTGCTGGGGGAGTATGACAAAAACCGGATCAGGACTCTCATTACCCAGGATGTGGAGGATGAGGTGGAAGAGGGGCTTCGGTTAATCGGAGAAATTTTAAAAGAGGTTTCCCGGGACCGAAGAAAACCATGTCCGGTCAGCGAGCTGACGATTGCCTTTAAATGCGGCGGTTCGGATGCCTTTTCCGGAGTTTCGGCCAATCCCTTATGCGGCAGGATTTCGGATACGGTTTGCGGTTTTTCGGGGACGGCGATACTTTCGGAGGTGCCGGAGATGTTCGGGGCAGAGGCCTTTCTGATGGACCGTTCCGAGAGCAAAGAGACGTTTGATAAGGTGGTGGGGCTGATCAACGGATTTAAGCAGTACTACCTGGACTATCATCAGCCGATTTATGAGAATCCGTCTCCTGGGAACCTGCGGGGCGGAATCAGCACTTTGGAAGAAAAATCTCTGGGGTGCATTCAAAAAGGGGGACAGGCAGTCGTTACAGATACTCTTTTTTACGGACAGAGGGCGGAGAAAAAAGGACTGAATCTGATGATCGGGCCAGGAAATGACAGCGTATCCATCACGAATCTGCTGGCGTCGGGCGCACAGATCCTTCTGTTTACCACCGGAAGGGGGAACCCCTTGGCGACAGCGATTCCTACTATTAAAATTGCGTCCAATACCGCTCTTGCTGAGAAGAAACACGCCTGGATCGATTTTAATGCCGGAGTGATTTTGGAGGGGATGGATTTTGAAGATGCAGCAGACCGGCTCTGGGAAAAGGTAATCCGGGTGGCAAGCGGTGAGGAAAGGACGAAAAACGAGAAGAACGGATACAGGGAAATTATGATATTTAAAAATGGGGTTATGCTGTAAAGGAGGGAAAGATGGCTTTAGAAAGCAAAAGAGAAAACAATGTGGTGGCCCGTCTGGCGCAGACCGTGAACCTGCCTAAGATGCTCAAAGTAAAGCAGCTGCTGGATCACAGCCATATTCCTGCAAAAGAGGTTGCTTCGGCGGTGCATGAGGAGTTATCCGCCTCCGGGATAAGAAAACGGATTGCCCCGGGAAAGACGGTTGCCATCACCTGCGGAAGCCGGGGAGTCGCCAATATTGCCGTGATTACCAAAGCAATTGTGGATTTTGTGAGGGAATGCGGGGGAGAACCCTTTGTATTTCCGGCAATGGGCAGTCACGGGGGCGCCTCGGCAGAGGGGCAGAAGCAGATTCTTACCGGTTACGGAGTGACAGAGGAATTTCTGGGATGCCCGATCAAGGCCGGCATGGAGGTGGATCAGATCGGCACGACAAAGGATGGCATGCCCGTGTTTATGGACCGGTATGCCCATCAGGCGGATGCCGTGATTCTCTGCGGAAGGGTGAAAGCCCATACGGCATTTCGGGGACCCTATGAAAGCGGAATTCTGAAAATGGCAGTGATCGGAATGGGAAAACAGCATGGGGCGGAAACCGTACACAGGGATGGGTTTTATGAACTGGGAAAGATGCTGCCGGTGATCGGGAAAGTGATATTGGACAATGCCAATGTAATCGGGGCCCTGGCCCTGGTGGAAAATGCGTTTGATCAGACCTGCCGGGTGGAGGCGATGACGGCTGAGGAAATCTTTGAAAGGGAGCCAAAGCTATTAGAGTATGCCAAAGAGCGTATGGGCCGGATCTATTTTGACAATATCGATGTGCTGGTGGTAGACCGTATCGGAAAAGATATCAGCGGCGATGGCATGGACCCCAATATTACGGGAAGATTTGCGGTACCCTATATTGACGGAAAGAAGAAGATCCAGCATATAGCAGTACTGGATCTGACAGAGGATACCCATGGAAACTGCAATGGCCTTGGATTGGCGGATGTGACGACAAGGCGTCTGGTGGATAAGATCGATGTAGACTGTACCTTCCCCAATGTGGTGACATCCACGGTTTTGTGCACGCCCAAGATTCCGTTGTTTACCCATACGGACGAGACTTGTATCCAGATTGCGCTCCGGACCTGCAATTATATCGACAGAGAGCATCCGAGAATGGTACGGATTCAGGACACCATGAATCTGGAGGAAATCTATATCTCGGAGGCCATGGCGGAGGAGGCAAAAAAGAATCCGCAGATTGAAATCCTGGAGGAGGCAAAAGGCTGGGGGTTTAATGAAGAAGGGAACCTTTGGTAAGAGGTTAACCATAAAAGAGAAAAGGAGAAGAATTATGAAACGAGACATGAAGAGATTTCTGGCGGCAACAATGAGTTTGGCAATGGCGGCAGCGCTGACAGCTTGTTCAGGGGGAAATACAGCAGAGACTACGGCGGCGCAGACGGCGGCAGCATCGGAGGCAGGCGATACTGCCAAGGAAGGGGAAACTGCACAAGAGGCAGTGGCGCCGGAGGGAGGAGAATTTATTATCGGATGTCCTCAGCCTCTGACGGGAACGAACGCACAGCCGGGGGAATGTGCGCTGAATGCGGTAAAACTGGCAGAAAAGCAGTTTAACGAGCAGGGGGGGATTAACGGAAAGAAGGTGGTTGTCCTGTCCTACGATGACCAGGGACTTCCGGAGGAGGCAGTAAAGCTGGCCACCCGAATGCTTCAGGTAGACAAGTGTGAGGCGATTATCGGTTCCTGCATCTCAAGCTGTGTGCTTTCTTCCGGTAAGATTTACAACGATTCCAAGATTCCGACCTTTGGAACCGGAACTTCTCCCACCTGGATGCAGCAGGGATGGGATTATGTGTTCCGTGCATGCCAGAATAACGATTTTGCCCTTCCTCTGGTAGTGAACAAATGGAAAGAACTGGGAGTTGCCAGGGTCGCTACCTTCGCGGGACAGGATGACGCCGCGGTGGCAGGAGTGAACACCATTGCACAATTGTGCAAGGAAGCAGGGATTGAGATTACCACTTCGGAAAGCTACGCGGAAGGAAACACGGACTTTTCCGGACAGGTTGCCAAGATTATCAGTTCGGACCCTCAGGTAGTATTTATTTCGACCTTTGGCCCTACTCAGCCGCTGATTGCCAAGCAGCTTCGCCAGTTTGGATTCAACGGTCTGTGCTTTACCAAGGATTTATACCAGGTGGACGCGTTGCAGGTAGCCGGAGCCGCCTCCAATGGAATGGCATTTGCGTATCCTTATCTGACCTATTCCAGCATAGATGAATGTGACGACCCGTTTATCAAAGACTTTTTAACTGCCTATGAGGCGGAATATGGAGTGCTGCCGGTATCTGACTGTGCATACCGGGCTTATGATTCCATGCTGGTGCTGAAGGCGGCGGCAGAGGCAGCCGGTTCCACGGATGGAGAAGCGATCGCTCAGGCCATGAATACTCTTTCCGGCATTCAGACTCTGGCAGGCATGCAGGATTTTACTCAGGGAGACGGAGAAGGTCTGCATGAGTTCAACATTTTTGTGATTGACGATGAGAAATATACCACATGGGACAAATGGGATGGCACCGAAGGGTATCAGGCGGTGATGGAAGCATCCGGACTAAATTGATTTCGGGAAGTGGGGCTGGAGATTTCAGCCCCACAGGCATACTCATTTGGCTTATGGCATATCTCGGAAAGGAGCGGATATTATGCTGTTGCAGATTCTGGTATCAGGTTTTGTGCTGGGATGTGTTTATGGACTGATTGCCCTTGGCTACAGCCTGATTTACAAATCTTCCGGATTGATGAATTTTGTCCAGGGAGACGTACTTACTCTTGGAGCATTTTTAGGCTATACTTTTTATTCTTTACTGGGGTTGCCTTATTGGCTGTCTTTGATTTGCACGGTTCTGACGGCTTTTGTTTTCGGGCTTTTTATGGAAAAGTTTGTGATTCGCAAACTGTTGAGGAAAAGTGTTTTGGCTATTTATATTGTATTGGCGACCATTGCCATCCAGTATATACTCCAAAACGCCATTCAGGCAATCTGGAGTACAAAAATGTTGAACTATCCCCAGATTTTCCCGGTGCCGTCGGTATCTGTCGCAGGGATCATGGTTCAGAGTGAATCCATTTTCTGTATTGTTATGTCCTTCGTGTGTATGGCGGGACTTCAGTTTTTCATGAAATATACCCGTTTCGGAACTGCGATGCGTGCAGCAGCCATGGATGCCAAGGCGGCTCAGGCCTGTGGGATCAACACCTCTCTCAGCACGGGCATTTCCTGGGGGATTGCCGCAGGAATGGCGGCATTGGCCGGGATTCTTCTGGGCCCGATTTACGGGGTGTTTATTATGTTGGGAAGCACCATTGGCCGCAAAGGCTTTGCCGGTGCAATTATGGGAGGATACGGCAATATGTACGGCGCAATTGTGGGAGGGATTCTTCTGGGCCTGGTAGAAACCCTGGTGGCAGGCTATCTCTCCTCCACCTACAAAGATATGATTGCCTATGCGCTTCTCTTACTGTTCCTCTTTGTGAAACCTACAGGCATTTTCAACGAACGTGCGATTACGGAGTAGGAGGGGTTTTATGGAAAAGAATAAGAAATTGCCGGTTGCTAAAATTGCGCTGTGTATGGTTTTGCTGGCGCTGCCGTTCCTTTTTACTGCGGTAGGGTTTCAATACGGGGTGCTGGTCTGCTGTTTCGCTTTTCTCTATATTATTGCTGTTTCCGGCCTGGATATTGATTTTGGCTACTGCGGGCAGATTTCCATGGGACATGCGGCATTTTTTGCCATCGGGGCCTATGGCTCCGTGATGCTGCATCAATATTTCCATATCCCGATTATCTTTACGATGGTGATTGCTACCGTGCTTGCGGCTGCGGTAGGCGCGGTCATTGCCTATCCGGCTTCCAAGCTGGTATTCCACTTTTTGTCCTTGGCGACAATTGCATTCGGAGAGATTGTTTATTCCCTGCTTTTGAACTCTCCGAAGGGAGTTACCGGAAATGCGGTGGGAATGTTTACGGATTCCATTAATCTGCTTGGCTTTTCTCTGAGCAGCAATGAGAGTTTTTATTATTTCGGCCTTGCCTGTACCGCAATCTTTCTGATGGCAAAATGGCTGATGGTCAACTCAAAGGTGGGCCGGGCCTGGGTGGCAATCCGGGAAAATCCCCATGCTGCCGGAGGTATGGGGATCAACGTGACAAAGTATAAGGTCATGGCCTTTGCCGTCAGTGCATTTTATACGGGATTTGCCGGCGCGATGTATGCGCATCTGGTCCGCTATATCGGACCGGATACCTTTACCCAGAAACAGTCGGTTATGTTCGTGACCATGATGCTGTTTGGAGGCACGGGATCGATTCTGGGGCCGATTGTGGGTGCCGTGCTGGTGTTTTCGATTACGGAGGGACTGCGGATGTTTGAGCAGTATCAGATGCTGATTTACGGAGCCCTGCTGCTGGTGGTGATTGTGGCGTTGCCGGGAGGCGTATACGGCGAGATGAAAAAGCTGGCGGGAAAGCTGCTGCAGAAGGGGAAGGGTGGTGAAAAGAGTGCTGCTTGAGATTGATAACCTGTGCCTGAGCTTCGGAGGCTTGAAAGCCACGAACGACGTTACCATGCACATGGAACAGAAAAAGATCAACGGGATTATCGGCCCTAACGGTGCCGGCAAAACCACGTTTTTCAACCAGATCAGCGGTGTCTACAAGCCGGACAGCGGAAGCATCGTATTCGACGGAAAACGGATTGACGGACTGAAGCCGTTTCAGATCAATGAGGCGGGAATTGCCAGAACCTATCAGGTCATCAACCTGTTTAAAAAAATGTCTGTGATTGAAAATGTTATGGTGGGGATGCATCCCCGGCTGAAGGCGAATTTTTTTGACAGCCTTTTGCATAACAAAAAACAGAAAGAGGAGGAGGCAAAAGCCAGGGAAAAAGCTTTGGATTTGCTGGATTTTGTGGGACTGAAGGAATATGCGTATGCCCAGGCAGGCGCCTTGTCCTATGGTCAGCAGAGGCTTTTGGAGATCGTCAGGGGACTGGCCAGCGACCCGAAGCTGATCCTGCTGGATGAGCCGGCAGCGGGCATGAATTCTACGGAGAAGGTGGAACTGAACGTGCTGCTCCGTCAGATTCTGGAAAGAGGAGTGACGATCCTGATTGTGGAACATGACATGAAGCTGATGATGGACATTTCAGACCGGATTTTTGTGCTGAATTACGGAAAAAAGCTGGCGGAAGGGACCCCGGCGGAAGTCCAGAAGAACCCTGAGGTAATCGCGGCATATCTGGGAGGTGATGAGGAATGAGCCGGTTGCTGGAATTGAAAGATTTTCATTATTCTTATGGAAATATCCATGTGGTAAAGGGGATTGATCTGTATGTGGATGAGGGGGAGATCATCACCCTGATTGGCGCCAATGGCGCGGGAAAGACGACCACCATGCAGACGATTTCCGGATTGACCGACGCTACGGGGGTGGGCGGGCAGATCCTTTTTGCCGGAAAGCCGATTCAGAAACTGCCCGGGCATGAGATCACAAAACGGGGACTTTGCCAGGTGCTAGAGGGAAGGCATATTTTTTCCCAGCTGACAGTTCTGGAGAACCTGGAAACCGGCGCTTATCTAAGAAGGGATAAGAAGAATGTAAAGGGTGACATCCAGAAAATGTATCAGTTATTTCCCCGCCTGGAGGAGAGAAGGGACCAGCTGGGAGGCACCCTCTCCGGAGGGGAACAACAGATGCTGGCCATTGCCCGTGCCATGGTGGGGCGTCCGAAGCTGCTGCTGCTGGATGAGCCGTCACTGGGACTGGCGCCGTTGATTGTCAAGGAGATCTTTGAGGCGATCAAGGGAATCCGGGAAGACGGGACAACGATTATGTTTGTGGAACAGAATTCCAAGATTGCACTGAATACGGCGGATCGCGGGTATGTGATGCAGACCGGGGAAATCATCCTTCATGATACCTGTGAAAATCTGATGAAGGACGAGCAGGTGCAGAAAGCTTACATGGGGGTGGACTAAAGAAAACGGTATGTTTGACTATCATGGAAAGATTGTGTGGATAACAGGGGCGGGAGCCGGTATTGGGGCTGCGTGCGCAAGAGCTTTTGCGAGACAAGGGGCGGCGGTGGCTGTAAATTCTGTGTCGGATTCTGCCAGAAGGGTTGCGGATGAGATAGAAAAGGATGGGGGAAGGGCCGTGTTTCTCCAGGGGGATGTGAGCCGGGAGGAGGACGTGGCCATAATGGCCAAAAGACTGGAAGGGCAGCTTGGCGGACTGGATGTGCTGGTAAACTGCGCAGGAATCGTCAGCGGCGGAAATGTGGAGGAAACCAGCCTCACGGAGTGGGAACGGACGATGGCGGTCAATGTCACAGGGGTGTTTCTGACCAGCAAATACGCAATGCCCTGCCTGAAAAAAAGAAAGGGGGTAATTGTGAATGTCTCGTCGCTGGTGGCGATAAAGGGAGTGGCAAACCGTGCCGCCTACAGCGCTTCTAAGGGAGCGGTGCTGGCGTTGACAAAGGCAATGGCAGCCGATTATCTGAAGGATGGAGTGCGTGTCAACTGCGTCAGTCCGGGAACCATATTGTCTCCGTCGCTGGAAGGCAGGATTGCGGCGTCAGACGATCCCGAAAAGGCATATCGGGATTTTGTGGCGAGGCAGCCTATGGGGCGGCTGGGAAGGCCGGAAGAGATTGCGGCCGCCATCCTTTTTGCCGCCAGCAGCGAGGCGGGATTTATGGATGGCGTGAATATTCCGGTAGACGGAGCCGGATCTCTGTAACTGAGGAGGAAAGCATCGAAGGATACGGACGGACAGGGATGCCTGGCAACGGGTTCGTGTCTTGGAAAGGAATGACGAAAAAGATGAACATAGAACTGCTGAAGGCATTTCAAAAAAAGATCAGCGAGGGTTGTGTGGCAGGGCCTTTTATGAAGACCAGCGATCCGGGATTTGTGGAGGCGGCAGGGTATGCGGGGATGGATTTTGTGATTTTGGACATGGAGCACGGGCCGGTGGGAGTGGAGCAGATGCAGAATAATATCCGGGCGGCCCAGGTGTCAGGAATCCTTCCGATTGTGCGTGTCGACAATTATGAAAATATTTCCAAGGTGCTGGATATCGGCGCGGCCGGGGTGCAGATTCCCCAGGTGTCCAGTGCGGCGGAGGCGAAGCGGGCAGTGCGGGAAGCCAGATACTTTCCGGAGGGAGAACGGGGAGTCTGCCGTTTTGTCCGGGCCGCCCATTATTCGGCAATGGACCGGGCCGAGTATTTTCCGACAGCGAATCAGGCCTTGGTGATTGTTCAGCTGGAAGGGCAGGAGGCGATGGGGAATCTGGCGGAAATCATGGAAGTAGAGGGCATTGACATTTTATTTATCGGGCCTTATGACCTTTCGCAAAGCCTGGGAGTGCCGGGACAGACGACCCATCCGAAGGTGGTGGGGCAGATGCAGAAGATCGTAGCTGAGGCCAAGGCAAAGAATGTCCTGGTGGGAACCTTTACCGACAATTATGAGACGCTGAAGATGTGGAGCGATGCCGGGGTACAGTATCTTTCTTATTCGGTGGATATGGGAATCTTCTGCGAGGCCTGCATGGGGATCAGGAAGGAATTGGAACATATCAGGAGCCTGGCATCGGCAGAAGGATAACGATATAAGAATTTTACAGAAAGATTGTGAAAAGTACCACTATCCAAACAGCCTAAAGTGAGTTATAATAGTACAAGCTGCAGTTCTCATTCACAATGAGAGTGCGGAGGAGAGTATAAATAACGAAACGGAGGGTATGAAATGTTAGTATCTGCAACAGAAATGCTGAAAAAGGCAAAAGCGGGACATTACGCAGTGGGTCAGTTCAACATCAACAATCTGGAGTGGACCAAGTCCATCCTGGCCACTGCTCAGGAGTTGAATTCCCCGGTGATCCTGGGTGTGTCCGAGGGCGCCGGCAAGTATATGACAGGGTATAAGACCGTAACCGCTATGGTGAAGGCCATGATCGAGGAGATGAATATCACGGTTCCGGTTGCTCTGCATCTGGATCACGGCAGCTATGAGGGCTGCTATAAGTGCATCCAGGCCGGTTTCTCTTCCATCATGTTTGACGGCTCTCATTACCCCATCGAGGAGAATGTGGAGAAGACGAAGGAACTGGTAAAGGTTGCTCATGCCATGGGCCTGTCCATCGAGGCTGAGGTTGGTTCCATCGGCGGCGAGGAAGACGGCGTTGTGGGTATGGGCGAGTGTGCAGATCCCAACGAGTGTAAGGCGATCGCCGACCTGGGGATTGATTTCCTGGCGGCAGGCATCGGCAATATCCATGGCAAATATCCGGAGAACTGGAAAGGGTTGAGCTTTGAGACTCTGGCTGCGATCCAGGAGAAGACCGGCGAGATGCCGCTGGTGCTTCATGGCGGTACCGGTATCCCGGCTGACATGATTAAGAAGGCCATCGACCTGGGCGTGGCAAAGATCAATGTAAATACGGAGTGCCAGCTGTCCTTCGCGGCTGCTACCCGTGAGTATATTGAGGCCGGCAAGGATCAGCAGGGCAAGGGTTTTGATCCCCGCAAGCTGCTGGCTCCCGGCGCCGCGGCAATCAAAGAGACCGTGAAAGAAAAGATGGAACTGTTCGGTTCTGTTGGCAAGGCGTGAGAAGCAGATTCAGAACACTTCTGAAGGCGCATGGACTTAAGAAAGGGACATTTTCCTGAGAGGGAGAGTGTCTCTTTTTTGACAAAATGCCGTTTTTTTTGTCAGGATGATGAAAAAACAGGGCAAACAAGACAAATCGGAGAAAAAGTGAAAAAAACGCTTGCATTTTTGGGATAGATGGTATATTCCCATGTTTGACAGTAAAAATCCGTAGATCGTCTCAAAACAAGGCTTTCTACGG
>CAMSTY010000048.1 GCA_947063875.1 uncultured bacterium | reverse complement strand
TTTTAGCCCTGTCATCAGATTATGCTGTTTGAATTATGTAAGTAGCACAACAGGTATAATTAATAGCTGAGGAGCAGAGGCAACCAGCCTTGGAGGGGCGGGAGGAGGCAGGGGGTGCATTTGCAGGGATGTTAGAAGTCCTAAAATTTCCGGATTTGGCATTGAAACGAAAATGACAGACTGTCTGAGCGCAGCGAGCTTCTGCATTTTCGTTTTGCTTTTTGCCAAATCCGGAAATTTTAGGAATTCTTCATCCCGAAACGGCAAAAATCCCCTGCCTCCTTCCGCCCCACCGCCGCCGCTCCCTCCAAGACGTACCTTATTCAATTCCCCTTCCCCCTTCGCCCCTCCAGGGAAAACGACTTGCCCACACGAATGAAATATGCTATACTAAAAAATGTAACAGGGGGATTTTGTTTTTTTGTTTTAAGGAAATGGAGATGAGTTCTATCAACGATAAGAAGAGTCCCAGACAAACGATTCTGATTGCAGATGATTCTGAGATGAACCGGTCGATTCTGACTGATATGCTGGGCGATGAATATGAAATTATTGAGGCAGAAAATGGGGTCGAAGCAGTTTCTGTTCTTCAGAAATACGGGAATTCGATTTCTCTTTTGTTGCTGGATATTGTAATGCCGGAGATGGACGGTTTTGGTGTCCTGACAGTGATGAACAAGCATCGCTGGATCGAAGATATCCCGGTGATTGTGATTTCGGCGGAGAATGCCTCCGTCCATGTAGAGCGTGCCTATGAACTGGGAGTGACAGAGTTTATCAGCCGGCCTTTTGATGCACTGATTCTTCACCGGCGGGTAGTAAATACTATTTTGCTTTATGCGAAGCAGAAGAGGCTGATTGATCTGGTATCAGACCAGATTTATGAAAAAGAGCAGCAAAGCGAACTGATGGTAGATATTTTAAGCCATATTGTAGAGTTCAGAAACGGTGAGAGCGGGCTTCATGTGTTACATATCCGCACCCTGACTGAACTCTTATTGAAGCATCTGGGACATAAAAACAGTGACTATCAGCTTTCCCGGTCAGAGATTTCTCTGATTTGCACAGCCTCGGCCCTGCATGATATCGGAAAGATTTCCATACCGGAGGAAGTGCTGAACAAGCCGGGGCGTCTGACGGATGAAGAGTTCGAGACGATGAAGACTCACACGCTGATTGGCGCCGAGATGCTGAAGGCATTGCCGATGCACCAGCAGGAACCTTTGATTAAGAGGGCCTATGAGATTTGCCGCTGGCATCATGAGCGTTATGACGGGCGGGGTTATCCGGACGGGCTTAAGGGGGATGAGATTCCCATTTCCGCGCAGGTGGTGGCTCTGGCGGATGTCTATGACGCTCTGACGAGTGAGCGTGTATACAAGAAGGCATTTCCGCATGACGTAGCGGTCAACATGATCCTGGAGGGGCAGTGCGGCAAGTTCAATCCGATTCTGATGGAATGCCTGAAAGAGGTGGAGAGTGTTCTGAAGGAGGAACTTCACGGCGACAGTGACGTCCGGGCGACCCGGCGGCAGATGCAGAATGTAACGGAGGAGCTGCTCCGCCATGAGGACCTGTCTGCATCTGAGCGGACATTGCAGCTTTTGGAACACGAGCGGATGAAGTACAGTTTCTTTGCCGATATGTCGGAGGAGATTCAGTTTGAATACACCGTGGCGCCTTCCATGGTGACCTTATCCCCCTTTGGGGCAAAGAAGCTTGGATTGGAAGAGATTCTTATGGACCCGCACAATAATGTCAAGGTTCAGGAGATGATGGGCAGCGGAACCTTACGGGCCCTTTCCAATGAATTGAGAAGCACGACGCCGGAGCATCCGCAGGTAAAATACGATCATGAGATTTATATCCATGGGGAGAAGCGCTGGATGCGTACGATCGGCCGCGCCATGTGGTCGGCAGATGAACCGCCGCGTTATATGGGGGCGATCGGAAAGACTACCGATATCCATGACGAACGGACGCGGATTGATGCCCTTGTGCAGATGGCTTCCCATGATTCCCTGACCGGGCTTTTCAATCATAACTATGCCAAAGAGCGGATTAAAGAGCGGATGGAAGACCGGCGGGACGGATTATTTGCACTGGCAATTTTTGATTTGGATCATTTTAAATCGGCCAACGATAATTACGGGCATATGTTTGGAGATAAAGTGCTGATTCATATGGCGGAGCAGCTGCGTAGGAGTACCCGCGGCGGGGACATCGCGGCAAGGGTCGGCGGAGACGAATTCCTGATCTTTCTGGAATATAAAGAGGAAGCGGAGAAGGTGGTCCAGCGGATTTTCGCTTCTCTTGAGGGGATCTATGAAGACTTTCAGATTTCTGTCAGCATGGGAGTAGTCCGGACGGATATGGTAGGCACGGATTATGATACGTTGTTCCATGCGGCGGATCAGGCGCTTTATGCTGTGAAACGGTCGGGCAGAGGACAGTATCGCTTCTATGACGACACAATGCAGGAGATGCTGTCTGTGATCTCGCCGATTGACGGCAGTGAAGAAAGACCTGATTAAGCAGGGAAAGGAGAAGAATATGACATTAAAGGAATGCTATGCAGCTTTAGACGGCGATTATGAAGGGGTAATTGCCCGTCTGCGCAGCGAGAAGATGGTGCAGAAGTTTGTACTGAAATTTTTGAATGATAAGAGTTTTGAATTGCTGGAGACTTCCATGGCGGGGAAAAATTATGAGGAGGCGTTTCGGGCCTCCCATACCATCAAAGGCGTCTGTCAGAATCTGAGTTTCACAAAACTGTATGAATCCAGTTGCCGTCTGACGGATAATCTGCGCACCGGATATGGGGAGGAGACTGACGCCCTGGTCCGGCAGGTGGAGGAGGACTATAAGCAGACGATCGCTGCGATTGAGGAATTGCAGGCAGGAATCCCGGCATAAGTGAGAGTGAGTTTTAAGGAGCGATTGGATGAAGAACAAAACCATACGATTTTTGCAAATCAGCCTTATTCTCGTGTCGGTTCTCTGTGTTGGCATTTTTTCGTTTCTTGCACTTTATATGAACAAAAAAAGCGCCGGGACAATCAGTGAGGTAGGGAATATTTACATGTCCGGCATGAATGAGCGGATTGTCCTACATTTCAGGACTACGATAGAGCTGCGTCTGTCCCATGTGGAAGATACAGAGAGACTCATTGAATCCGGAAAATATGCGGACGACGAGGCGTTGAGAGGGGAGCTGGTGTACAATGCGCAGGCGAGGGGGTTTGCGTACCTGGCATTGTATTCACAGGATGGAGAGTTTGAGATGCTGTATGGGGACTCTCTGAAGGTGGTGGACCCGGAACCGTTTTTCCGATCTTTGAATAACCATGAAAAGAAAGTGGCGGTAGGTACGGACAGCCAGGGCGATAATGTGGTGCTGATGGGGGTTCCGGCTGTCTGCGAGATGAAGAATGGGAAAGAAAGCATTGCGATTGTAGCTGGGCTTCCTGTGGAATATATCAGCGATATGCTTTCTCTGGAAGGGGAAGAGTCTTTGGTGTATTCCCATATTATCCGCCGCGACGGCAGTTTCGTTATCAGAAGTTCGGAGGCTTTTCGGGATAATTATTTTGACCGTATCCGGGCGCTTCTTGAGGGGAACCCGGATGAGGCGGAGAAAGTGATAGCGCAGATGGTGACTGCCATGGACGCGAACGAGGACTTTTCCGTCGTGGTCCGGCAGCCGCAGGAAAGGCGCCATCTGTATTGCACCAGGCTTCCCTATTCCGAATGGTATCTGGTGACCATTTTGCCGTACGGGCAGCTGGACCATGTGGTAAACCGCTTGGGAACCCAGTGGGAGATCATGGGTCTGGGAGGATGCACGATCATCCTGATCGCTTTGCTGGCTGTCTTTTTTAAGTATTATCAGCTTACCAGACAGCAGATCCGCCAGCTGGAGGATGCACGGCAGGAAGCCGTTTTCGCCAACAAGGCAAAAAGCGAGTTCCTTTCCAATATGAGTCATGATATCCGGACCCCGATGAATGCGATTGTAGGGATGACAGCCATAGCTACCGCGAATATGGACAATCCGAGGCAGGTTCAGAATTGCCTGAAGAAGATTGCCTTATCCAGCAAGCATCTGCTTGGGTTGATTAACGACGTGCTGGATATGTCTAAGATCGAGAGCGGGAAGATGACCCTCAATGTGGATCAGGTTTCTCTGAAAGAGGTTATGGACAGCATTGTGAGCATTGTACAGCCGCAGGTCAAAGCAAAGCAGCAGAAGTTCGATGTTTCTATCCATGATATTCATACGGAAAACGTGTGCTGTGACAGTGTGCGTTTCAATCAGATTTTGCTGAATTTGCTCTCCAACGCCATTAAATTCACGCCGGAAGGCGGAAACATCCGTATAGCTTTGTATGAGGAGGAATCTCCGAAAGGCGAGGATTTTGTAAGGATTCATCTGCTGGTAAAAGACAGCGGGATCGGTATGACGCCGGAGTTTCAGGCGAAGATCTTTGATTCCTTTACCAGAGAGGACAGCGTCCGTGTGCGCAAGACAGAGGGAACCGGCCTTGGGATGACGATTACCAAGTATATTGTAGATGCTATGGGAGGCGTTATCCAGGTAGAGAGTGAACTGGGAAAAGGAAGCGAGTTCCATATTACGATTGATATGGAAAAAGCAGAGATTCAGGAAACTGATATGATACTGCCTCAGTGGAGGATGCTGGTGGTGGATGACGACCGCCAGCTGTGTGAGAGCACGGTGGACTCTTTAAAGGCCATTGGCATTGATGCAGAGTGGATACTTGATGGTGAGGGCGCCATTGAGCTTGTAAAGAAGAACCATGAGAGACATCAGGATTATCACGTGATTTTGCTGGACTGGAAGCTTCCGGGAATTGATGGGATCGATACTGCAAAGGCGATACGCAAGTGCATGGGCGACCAGATTCCGATTTTGCTGATTTCTGCTTATGACTGGAGCGAGATTGAAGACAGGGCGAAAAGTGCGGGAGTGACCGGCTTTATCTCCAAGCCGCTGTTCAAATCCACTTTGTATTACGGGCTGAAGCCGTATGCAGGGGCAGGGCAGCAGGCAGAGCAGGTGCAGGAAGAAGGGCCTCAAGCCGGGGTTGCCGGCATGAGGATACTGCTGGCGGAAGACAATGATCTGAACTGGGAGATTGCAGAGGAACTTTTGTCTGAACTTGGGATGGAGCTTGCACGGGCCGAGAACGGCCAGGTTTGCGTCGAGATGTTCCAGGCCTCTCCGGTGGGTTATTATGATGCCGTGCTGATGGATTTGCGTATGCCGGTGATGACAGGTTACGAGGCGGCCTGGGGCATCCGCAAGATGGAGAGGGAAGACGCGGGTATTCCGATTATTGCCATGACGGCGGACGCTTTCTCGGAAGATATCAAGCGTTGCCTGGATTGCGGGATGAATGCACATGTGGCAAAGCCGATCGATGTCCAGGAGATATCGAGGCTTTTGGAAAAGTTTGTTCATGGAAAAAAAGATAAAGATGACCAATAGAATTACAAAAAAGAAGATAGGGAAATGGCTCCGGGTATTAGTGGGATGCTGCCTGTCTTTGTCAATGGCAGGAACAGGATGCCTGCTGGCCGGTAATTATTATGTAAAGAAAAGCTGTGAAAAGAAGATTCTTGGGGAGGCCGAGGCACAAAACCTGTCTTCGGTGGACTGCATTCTGGTACTGGGTTGCGGCCTGCGTCCGGACGGGGAGCCGACACAGATGCTGCGCGACCGCCTGGATGCCGGGATTGCCCTCTATCAGTCCGGGGTGGCGCCAAAGATTCTGGTGAGCGGAGATCATGGCAGGGTGCAGTATGATGAAGTAAACCGGATGAAGCGTTACGCCATGGACAAGGGCGTGCCGTCTCAGGATATATTTATGGATCATGCCGGTTTTTCCACGTACGAGAGCATGTACCGGGCCAGGGATGTGTTCCAGGTAGAGAAGGCTGTGGTAGTGACGCAGGAATATCATTTGTACCGGGCTTTGTATGACGGGAAAAGCCTGGGGCTGGAGATGTGGGGCGTTCCGGCCAAAAAGGTCCGATATGGAGGACAGCGGATCAGGGACGCCAGGGAGGTTCTTGCCAGAAACAAGGATATCCTATATTGCGCGTTGCAGCCGGAGCCGACGTATCTGGGGGATGCGATCCCGGTGAGCGGCGACGGGGATTTGACGAATGATTAGAAGGAGGATGGAAAGGTGTTAGACAAGAAAGTAGCGGAGTTATTAAATGCGCAGATCAACAAGGAATTTTATTCTGCCTATCTGTACCTGGATTTTTCTAACTATTATGCGGAGCAGGGGTTGGATGGGTTTGCCAACTGGTATAAGGTTCAGGCACAGGAGGAACGGGACCATGCGGTGCTGTTTATGCAGTATATGCAGAATAACGGCTGCAAGGTGACTCTGGATGCCATTGATAAACCGGATAAGGAGTTTGCCTCTTTTTCCGATCCTTTGAAGGCGGGTTATGAACATGAGCAGTATGTGACCGGCCTGATTCATACCCTCTATGACGCGGCCAGCGCGGTGAAGGATTTTCGCACCATGCAGTTCTTGGACTGGTTTGTGAAGGAGCAGGGCGAGGAGGAGACCAATGCGGAGGGCCTGATTAAAAAGTTTGATTTGTTTGGGTCAGATCCGAGGGCATTATACATGCTGGATAGCGAACTGGCGGCACGTGTATATTCGGCGCCTTCGCTGGTATTATAGTTCCGGGATGCCTAATCGGGACGATCACGGCAAATATGGAAGAAAGAGTAAAGAAAGCGAGGATTTTGCTTGACACGATTCAAGGAATCGTGATAGTATGGAAACATACAATAAAATAACGCCTTAGAGATGACAGAGCAGGTAGATGAGTGCGGGCGACCGATCATCCCTGCTTTTTCTATACTATTTGGTAAAAAAATAACAAACTATGATCGCCGGGGGGATGGAAAAGTCATGGAAGAGGCGCAATAGGAGGAGAAGGAGACATGGGCAAGTATGTTATTGCATTGGATCAGGGAACTACCAGTTCAAGATGTATTCTGTTCGATGAACAGGGAACCATCTGCAGTGTAGCGCAGAAGGAATTTACCCAGATTTATCCGCAGCCGGGCTGGGTGGAACACAATCCGATGGAAATCTGGTCGTCGCAGCTGTCTGTTACCATGGAAGCCATGGGAAAGATTGGCGCCCATTACAGCGATATCGCTGCCATCGGGATCACCAATCAGCGGGAGACTACCATTGTCTGGGACCGGGATACCGGAGAACCGGTGTACAATGCAATTGTCTGGCAGTGCCGGCGGACCGCGGACCGTATTGAAAAGCTGAAAGAGGATGGACTGGAGGAGAAGATTGTTGACCGGACCGGGTTAATCCCGGATGCTTATTTTTCGGGAAGCAAGATCGAGTGGATTCTGGATCATGTAGAGGGAGCCAGAGAGCGGGCCGAGAAGGGGGAATTACTGTTCGGAACCGTGGATACGTGGCTGATTTGGAATCTGACCAAGGGCTGCATCCATGTGACGGATTATACCAATGCCGCCCGGACCATGCTGTTTGACATTCATAAGAAATGCTGGGATGAAGAAATTCTGAATTACTTCAGGATTCCTAAGTGCATGCTGCCGGATGTGAAGCCTTCCAGCTGCGTCTATGGCTATACCTCTTCCGATGTGATGGGAGGAAAGATCCCCATCGCCGGGGCGGCGGGAGACCAGCAGGCGGCTCTGTTCGGACAGTGCTGCTTTGATGCCGGAGAGATGAAAAATACCTATGGCACCGGTTGTTTCCTGCTGATGAATACCGGGAATGCGGCAGTAAAGTCTCACAACGGACTGCTGACCACGATTGCCGCCAGCAGCCAGGACGAGAGCCAGTACGCGCTGGAGGGCAGCGTGTTTGTGGCTGGGGCAGCCGTACAGTGGCTTCGGGACGAGATGCGGATGGTGCGGTCGGCCGGACAGACAGAGGAGTATTGCACTTCCGTGGAGGACACCGGCGGGGTCTATGTGGTGCCTGCTTTTGCCGGGCTGGGGGCCCCCTATTGGGATCAGTATGCCAGAGGCACGATTGTAGGCGTGACAAGGGGTACCAATAAGGAGCATTTCATCCGGGCGACGGTAGAGTCCATGGCATATCAGGTGTCAGACTTAATCGAGGCCATGCAGCAGGATTCCGGGATTCCCTTAAAGCAGCTGAAGGTGGACGGGGGCGCATGCGCCAATAATTTCCTGATGCAGTTCCAGTCGGATATCCTGAATGCGGAGATTGTCCGTCCGGAATGTATTGAGACAACGGCGTTGGGCGCTGCTTATCTGGCTGGTTTAGCCGTAGGGTACTGGAAGAGCAAAGAGGAGATCAAGAAAAACTGGCAGGTATCCAGATCCTTTGCCAGTTCGATGGAAGAGGAACGCCGAAAGACGCTGGTAAAGGGCTGGAAGCGTGCGGTAAAGTGTGCCTTGTGCTGGTCGGAGGAAGAGTAGACACGCTTAAAAAAATTCATAAAAACAGGAAAAGGTAGGGGGAATTACATATGACAGTTGATTCATTGAAGATAGTAGTGAGGGGACTGACAGATCCTATGTTTCTGTTATGTGAGGCAGAATTGCTGCTGCGTGTGGGACTGGCCTGTATTTTAGGATGGCTGATCGGAAATGAACGGAAGAACCGCAACAAGTCTGCAGGAACCCGGACCCACGCCATTGTGGCATTTGGGTCAGCATTGGCCATGGTGGTGTCAAAATATGGGTTTCAGGACATGCCGGATTACGACGCCGCCCGTGTGGCTGCGCAGGTAGTCAGCGGCGTGGGTTTTCTGGGAGCGGGAATCATTTTTGTCCGCAATAATCTGGTAAACGGATTGACGACAGCTGCCGGATTGTGGGCCACTGCTAGCGTCGGGCTCGCCATGGGTTCCGGACTTTATGTGGTCGGAATTGCAGCGGCTGTGCTCCTGATCCTGATGCAAACCATAACGCATCGGGTTGCCTATCTCGCAAAGGTGGCTTCCAGCGGTGTGATTCGCCTGACCCTGGTTCAGGAGGCGGATGCCGTCAAGAATATGCGCATATACCTGGAGGATTCCCGGGTGGATGTGGCCTCAGTCAAGATTCATAAAAACAAAAAAGAAGAAGTGAAGCTGGAATTTGAGGTGGTGTACCCGCCGGGCTTTGATAAGGCGACGCTGTTTTCCAAGCTGGCGGAGATGCCGGGGGTCATCACGATCAGCGAATAGGTGTAGGACGGCAAAAATACTGTCAAAAAAATAACAAAAAAAGAAATGTAAGAATTGTCTTGACAATTCCTGTAAAACTGTGTTAGCATTAAGACAGTTGAAACCTTTGAGATGACAGAGTAAGGTGAAGGAAGCGGACAGACCGTATTTTTTCCCTTGCTCTTTTTTTGTAGCAGAAGGAGAACTTCTCGTTATAAATGGTCTGGGGGGGCGGATAACTGTCTGGTAGGTGTGGCCATGGTGTTTCATGGCTGTGAAGATGTAAATGAGGATTTCTGAAAACACGGCTGGGAAGGCGTTTTTGGGAATGCTTCAAAAATGGATATGGAGGAAGAGACATGAAGGAATGGAATTTCGATGCGGTGATTATCGGCGGCGGTGTGACCGGCTGCGCGATAGCAAGAGAGCTTTCCCGTTATCAGCTGCACACGGCGGTGGTGGAACGGGAGGAGGATGTCTGCTCCGGCACATCTAAGGCCAACAGTGCCATTGTCCATGCCGGACATGACGCGACGCCGGGTTCAGAGAAGGCGAGATTCAATGTGGAGGGGAACCGCCTGATGGGACAGCTTTCGGAGGATCTGGATTTTGAGTTCGAGAGAAATGGTTCCCTGATTCTCTGTTTTGCCGAGGAGGACAGGCCGGCGCTGCAGGAATTATATGACAAGGGCGTCAAAAACGGGGTGCCGGATCTGAAGATTATCACCGGGGATGAGGCAAGAGCCATGGAGCCGAATGTGAGTGACGCGGTTGTGGCGGCTCTCTATGCGCCCACCGGCGGTATTGTATGTCCCTTTGGACTGACCATTGCCCTGGCGGAGAATGCCTGCGACAACGGGGTGGAATTCATCTTCAATCAGGAAGTGAAGAAGGTGAATAAGACAGAGAAAGGTTATGACCTGGAAACCGTTGACGGCGTGATTCATGCCTCTTATGTGATCAATGCCGCCGGCGTATATGCAGATGAGATCCATAATATGGTCAGCGGCAGAAAGCTGCACATTACTCCCCGTAAGGGGGATTACTGCCTGCTGGATAAGGAAGCGGGGAATCATGTAAAACATACCATCTTCCAGCTTCCGGGCAAGCTGGGAAAGGGAATCCTGGTGACCCCGACGATCCACGGCAATCTGCTGACCGGACCTACGGCAAAGAATATCGAGGATAAGGAAGCTACTGCCACGACTGCGGAAGAGCTGGCGGAGATCATGGAAAAAGGAAGCGTCAGCGTAAAGAATGTGCCCTTCCGCCAGGTGATTACCTCCTTCTCCGGCCTGCGCGCCCATGAGGATGGGGATGATTTCATTGTGGGAGAGGCCGAGGATGCACCGGGATTTTTTGATGCGGCAGGCATCGAGTCTCCGGGGCTGACCAGTGCGCCGGCCATCGGCGTCTATGTGGCGGAGAAGGTAGCCGAGAAGGCAGGCGCCGCCAAGAAGGCCGAGTGGAAAGGGACCCGCAAGGGTTTTGTACGGCCGGAGAAGCTGAGCCTGGAGGAACGTGCGGCTCTGATCAAGGAACGGCCGGAGTATGGAACCATCATCTGCCGCTGTGAGGGCGTCAGCGAGGGTGAGATCGTGGATGCCATCAACCGTACTCTGGGAGCAGTGTCCTTAGACGGCATTAAGCGCCGGGTACGCCAGGGAATGGGGCGGTGCCAGGCAGGCTTTTGCACTCCCAGAACCATGGAGATCCTGGCAAGAGAGCGCGGCATGAAGATGGAAGATATTTGTAAAAACGCACCCGGTTCCAATATGTTGACCGGTCAGAAATAGGAGGGCGGCGAGATGGCAAAGCATGATATCGTAATTATCGGAGGAGGTCCTGCGGGACTTGCGGCAGCGGTAGCGGCAAGGAAAGCAGGCATTCAGGATATTCTGATTCTGGAACGTGACGGCTGCCTGGGTGGCATTTTAAACCAGTGTATTCACAATGGTTTTGGCCTTCATACCTTCAAGGAGGAACTGACCGGGCCGGAATATGCAGCGCGGTATATTGAGATGGTGGAGGCTGAGAAGATCCCTTATAAGCTGAATACCATGGTTATTGACATCAACAAGGAGAAAGAAGTTACCGTGATCAATAAGGAGGATGGCCTGACCACCATCCAGGCCAAGGCAATCATCCTGGCCATGGGCTGCAGAGAGCGTCCCAGAGGCGCCTTGAACATTCCGGGTTATCGTCCGGCTGGCATCTATTCCGCGGGAACGGCCCAGCGCCTGATGAACATTGAGGGATTCAGCGTGGGGAAAGAGGTGGTGATCCTGGGTTCCGGCGATATCGGATTGATCATGGCCAGAAGAATGACCTTGGAGGGAGCCAAGGTAAAGGTAGTGGCGGAGCTGATGCCCTATTCCGGCGGCCTGAAGAGAAATATTGTACAATGTCTGGATGATTATGGCATTCCACTGAAGCTGAGCCACACGGTAGTAGGCATCGAGGGCAAGGAACGGGTAACCGGCATTACCATCGCTCAGGTAGGTCCGGACCGCAAGCCGATCCCGGGAACGGAGGAGCATTATAGCTGTGATACGCTGCTTTTGTCGGTAGGCCTGATTCCGGAGAATGAGTTGAGCCGCAGCATCGGCATCGATATGAGCCGGATTACTTCCGGCCCGGAGGTTAATGACCAGCTGGAGACCAGCGCCGAGGGCGTATTTGCCTGCGGCAACGTGCTCCATGTACATGACTTGGTGGATTATGTTTCTGAGGAGGCGACCCTGGCCGGGACCAATGCGGCAGAGTATGTAAGGAGCGGGGAAGAGAAGAGCAACTGCCATGTGGTGGAACTGAAAGCGGAAAACGGAGTCCGTTATACAGTGCCCCAGACATTGGATGTCAATCATATGCAGGATCAGGTTACGGTTCGTTTCCGTGTGGCAGACGTTTATAAAGACCGCTATATCAGCGTATACTATGACGGGGTTCAGATATCCAAGAGAAAGAAAAAAGTCCTGGCCCCCGGAGAGATGGAGCAGGTGGTACTGAAGAAGGAAAGCTTTGGCGACTATCCGGATCTGAAGAATATCGTGATTTGTACGGAGGTGGAATAATGGAGGTTAGAGAGTTAATCTGTATCGGCTGCCCGCTTGGCTGCCCGTTGACGGTCCGTATTGAGGGCGAGAATATGGAGGTAAAGGGAAATACCTGCAAAAGGGGAGACGACTATGCCCGCAAGGAAGTCTTAAGCCCCACCAGGATTGTGACCTCCAGCGTCCATGTAAACGGCGGCGAACTGGAGATGGTTTCGGTTAAGACCAAGCAGGACATTCCTAAGGGCAAGATTTTTGAGATCATGGAAGAGATCCGCAAGACTGCCGTAGATGCGCCGGTAGCGATCGGAGATATCGTGATTGAAAATTGTGCCGGAACCGGAGTCCCGATTATCGCTACCAAGAACGTGGCAAGGGTGTAAGGGTATTTGCTGACAGGCTCAATTGAGTAACATAAGAACAAGAAAATCGGTGCGGCATAAAACGTTTTACGTTTTGTCCGCGCCGATTGTTGAGTTTTGGCGGGAACCGTTTTATAATAGGTCAGGGGATGGAGAGAACATCCAGGGAGAAGAGTGGTTATGGGAAGTCGGAAGGGAGATTCTGGAGATGAAAGCGATTGAGTTGTTGGAGACATCACCGGTGATTGCTGCTGTTAAGGATGACAAAGGGCTGCAACGGTGCTTTGAGTCGGAGTGTCAGGTGGTATTTGTACTATATGGAAATATCTGTAATATCGGCGGGATTGTCCGCCAGATCCAGGAGCATGAGAAGATCGCCATTGTCCATGTGGATCTGACGGCAGGCCTGAACGCCAAGGAGGTGGCGGTGGATTTTATCAAACAGACCACCAGTGCGGACGGGATTATCAGTACGAAGCCATTGCTGGTGAAACGGGCGCAGGAACTGGGGCTTTACGGGGTCCAGAGAACGTTTATGATTGATTCCATGGCAGTGAATACCATGAAAAAGCAAATCGATACCTTTCACCCGGATCTGGTGGAGGTGATGCCGGGGATTATTCCTAAGGTGTTAAAGGAGATCCGGGAATATACGGATATTCCTATTATTGCCGGAGGACTGATTTCCGATAAAAAGGACATTATGGCGGCCTTTGCTGCCGGGGCGGATGCGATCTCAACCACTAAGGAGGATCTGTGGTTTGCATGATAAGGCTGTTATGCTGCAGCAAGCAGAGGGGTTTGTAAGGATTACGGAAGGGGATATTTGGCATTACGGAGGCAATCAGGCCTGGTTTGCCTGGGAGGCCGGGGAAAACCAAAGCCATGTGGCCAGGAAGGGAGCCTGCGGAACCGTAGCCCTGGCGAATATCACAGCCTATCTGGCGAAGAGCAGTCCTGCCTGTGCAGGACTCTATTCTTATCCGGACTTTACCCGGGAAAGCTTTCTTTCCCATATGAAGGATTTGTATACGTATGTGTCACCCTGGCACATGGGAAGGGTCCCTCTGGGAATCTGGCCGGTCTGCAGGCTGGCGGCCGGGATGGAGCGCTTTGCCAGGGACCGGGGGATAAGGTTGAAGGCTGTGTGGCGGGAATGGCCTTTCAGCCGGGGGAATGTCCTCCGCTATTTGAAGGAGGGGTTGGAAAAGGACCTGCCGCCGGCTATGCTGGTAGGCCCTCACAGGCTGGAGCAGATCCAGGTATATTATCCGGGGCGGGACAGCCATGAGGAGGATATCCGGCTCCATTGGGTGACAGTTACCGGGTTGAAGATGGATCAGGGGCAGAATCAGGTGAAGATCAAAGTGTCTACCTGGGGCGGGTGGGCGTGGCTGGATCTGGATGAATATATGAAGGAGAGAATCTACGCTGGTGTTGTGTACTTTGAGCGGGAGTAGCGTTACGTGGCAGGCCGTTTTCTGGCAAGTTGTCAGAAAGTCAGCTTGATCATGGGACTTTTTCATGTTAAAATGATAAAAAGGACATAGAAGGGGAGAAAGATTTTGGATATTTTGGATTATTACAAAAAACTGGTGGAGTTTCTGGGCCAGGTTTTGGGAGAGCATGGAGAAGTCGTGCTGCGGGACTGCAGAAAACCCAATCATGATATTATAGCGATTGCCAACGGGCATGTCAGCGGAAGGACGGTCGGGGCTCCTATCACCGATTTTACACTTTCCGTTCTGGCGAATGAGGAATGGAAGGAAAAGGACTATGTGGTAAATTATGTGGGAAGGGCGGCGCCCAACAAGAATCTGCGTTCCTCTACTTTTTTTATCCGGGAGAACGGCGAACTGGTGGGACAGCTTTGCATCAATATCGATCTGGGCCCTTATGAGCAGGTGATGGAGAGTATCCGTATGCTGAGCGGGATGAATTTTATGCATGGCCTGGACGCGGAGGGAATCGTATGTGAAGGGCCGGTGGAAAATTTTTCGGCGGATGTGACGAAGGACATGATGAGCAAAGCGGTGGTACAGGTTGTAGGTTCCAGCGAGGCCCTGGTGCGGGAGAGACTGACCCAGGAGGACCGGATTCATATTGTAGAGGGGCTTAACCAGGCCGGACTGTTCCAGATCAAAGGGGCGGTGAGCCAGGTGGCGGAGTATCTCTATTGCTCAGAGGCCAGCGTGTATCGATACTTGGCGAAAATACAGAAGAAAGCGTAGAAAACAGTGTAAGAATAACGCAGAAAATAATGTGGAAAACAATATAGAAAACAGAAAATAACTGGAAAAGATTTAGATATTTTGAACTGTCTGGCGGTATACTTTAGGAAACGTGTATCAAAGGACAGTTTTTTTGTTATATTTTTTATTATTATAAAAAAAAATTATTATAATGATTGACAAAAACATCTCAAAGTATTATAGTTAATTATAAAGAATTAGTAAATTTTCCATAAAAAATTGCATAGGAGGACAGGTATGGAACGTACAGGGGTTCAGTATCAGACTTATGTTCAGATTCTGAAGGAGGAGTTGGTTCCCGCTATGGGATGTACGGAGCCGATCGCTCTGGCGTATTGTGCGGCAAAGGCAAGAGAGGTGCTGGGAAGCCTTCCGGATCGGTGCGTAGTGGAGGCCAGCGGCAACATTGTGAAGAATGTCAAGAGCGTGATCGTACCGAATACAGGAGGACTGAAAGGCATTGAAGCGGCGGCGGCAGCAGGAATCGTGGCAGGCGATGCCGGGCGGGTCCTGGAAGTGATCGCCGGAGTGACCGGGGAACAGAAAGTCCAGATCAAGGAGTATATGGAAAAGGTGCAGATCCAGGTGAAGCCTTTGGAGACGGATGAGATCCTGGATATGATCGTGACGCTGCATGGGGCCGGCTCTTACGCCAAAGTACGGATTGCCAACTACCATACCAATATTGTGCTGATTGAAAAAGACGGGGAAAAGCTGTATGAGGTCGGCGTCATGGCGACGGAAGAGGCGCAGATGGCAGACCGGAGCCTTTTGAATGTGAAAGATATTTATGATTTTGCCAAGACCGTTGAGTTGGATGACGTGCGGGAACTGATCGGACGGCAGATTGAGTATAACAGCGCCATTTCCAAGGAGGGCCTGGAGCATGACTGGGGCGCTAATATCGGAAGCGTCCTGCTGAAAGCTTACGGCGATGATATCCGGGTGCGGGCCAGAGCGGCTGCCGCCGCCGGCTCAGACGCGAGGATGAGCGGATGTGAAATGCCGGTAATCATCAATTCCGGAAGCGGAAATCAGGGGATGACGGCTTCCCTGCCGGTAATTGAATATGCGAAGGAACTGAAGGTTTCTGAGGAGGAATTGTACCGCGCCCTGGTGCTTTCCAATCTGATGACCATTCACCAGAAGACGGGAATCGGGCGGCTGTCCGCGTACTGTGGGGCAGTCAGCGCCGGATGCGGAGCCGGATGTGGGATTGCCTATCTTTTAGGCGGCGATTACGCGACGATTGCACATACGCTGGTGAACGCACTGGCGATTGTGTCAGGGATTATCTGCGACGGGGCAAAGCCTTCCTGTGCCGGGAAGATTGCCGCTGCGGTGGATGCGGGTATCCTTGGATATCAGATGTATATAAACGGGCAGCAGTTCAGAGGCGGAGACGGAATCATTTCAAAAGGGGTGGAGAACACCATCCGCAATATCGGACGCCTCAGCAAGGAGGGAATGAAGGAAACCGATAAGGAAATTATCCAGATTATGACCGATTGCTGATCGGTCTTTACAGGATGATAACATGTCTGTATCACTCGTATTAAGAAATCAGGAAAATTCATAAGAGCATGAGGAGGAATATAACAGTTATGAGTGGAAACGATATTCTCAAGCTTCTGAATATTTCAGAGGGGCATGGGGAGTGCCTGATCGGGGTGGCATTGTTTTTTGCCATGCTGGTGGGGCTGTCCCGTTTACCTAAGAAGAAATTTAGTTTTGCCGCACGGGTGCTGATGGGGACCGGGGCCGGGACGGTATTTGGCCTGGCGGCCTGGGCATACAGCCAGGCGGACCGGGAGCCGGTTATGCGCAGCCTGAATGCCTGGTTCACTTTGGTGGCGCAGGGATATCTGTCCCTGTTTGTATGCCTGATTATGCCGATGGTGTTTCTTGCGTCTGTCCGGCTGGTGATCCATACCCCGGCAGAGAAGCAGGTGTCGCCGCTGACCCGCTGGAAGAAACGGATCAACACGGCTATGGTAGCGGTGAGTGCATTGATTGCGGCATGCCTGGGCCTGGTGTTTAAGGTTGGGGTGCTTCCGGGGGAGAATGCGGAGGTGTTCCGGCTGACGACCGGAAGAGGCGAGGGGATTGCAGAATTGATTGCCCGGGCGGTGCCTGCCGGATTGGGTCGGGATCTGCTTGCCTTAAATGTGATTGGGGTATTTGTATTTGGTATTTATGTGGGAATCGCGGCGAGGAGGATGTCGGGAAAATACATGGATACGGTGAAACCGGTGTTTGATCTTACCGACGGGGCTTTTTCAGTGGGGACCAGCGTGTGTAAGACGATCATTGCCTACAAGCCTATGGGAGCGGCCGCCATTATGGCTTCGCTGACCGTGCGTCATGGTGTGCTGGTGATTGTTATGCTGGTGAAGATGCTGTTGGTGCTCTGCCTGGGTGCTGCCTTGATGCTGCTGGTACAGCTGCTGGTGTCTGCTGTTTCCGGCGTAGGTCCGGCGGCATTTTTGAAGGCGGGAAAGGCAGCGATGGTAAAAGCGCTGAAGACACGCTCCGGTTCTGGATGTCTGCCGGAGGCCCAGCAGGCCCTTTCTGAGGGGTTGGGTTTGAACAAGGAAGTCACAGATCTGGTGTCTGCGTATGCCATCTCTTCCGGGATGCAGGGTTGCGGGGCGTTGTTCCCGGCGATGGCAGCAGTATTTGCTGCAGAGATGAGCGGAATCGTGATGACGCCAGGTCTGGTGATTTTGCTGGTGGCGGTGATCGCTTTGATGTCTTATGGGATCACGGATCTTCCGGGGACGGCGACCATGGCAGAATTCGCGGCGGTTCTGGGAATCGGAATGTCAGAGGCAGTGCCGGGCCTGGGGGCAATGATTGCCATCGATCCCATCGGGGATGTGCCCAGGACACTGATCAATGTGACCGGCTGTATGACGAATGCAATCTTTGTGGAAAGGAAGGTGAGAAAGTGAAGGTTGTGATTATCGGAGGCGTAGCGGCAGGGATGTCGGCGGCCTCCAAGATGAAACGGCTTTTGAAGGATCAGGTGGAGATTGTGGTTTACGAAAAGGGGGAAGAAGTTTCCTACGGGGCCTGCGGGATTCCCTTTTATATCTCCGACCATATCCGCCAGGGGAGCGACCTGATTGCCCGGACGGCGGAAGAGTTCGCGAAGAGCGGGATTCCGGTGAAGACCTGGCATGAGGTTACTGCTGTAGATACGGATCAGAAGATTGTAACTGTTAAAAATTTAACGAGCGGCGAGGTGTTCACAGACAGCTATGATAAGCTGATTGTGGGAAGCGGAGCCGGGGTAAGGCATTTTCCGCCTTTTGACAAGCAGTATGAGAATCTGTACGAGATTCGGAATGTAGCGGACGGGACCCGGGTGAAGAATGCACTCTTTCAGGAAGGCACAAAGAACGTGGTGATTGTGGGGGCGGGTTTTATCGGCCTGGAGGTGTCAGAGGCCTGCCGTCATTATGGGAAAAATGTGACCGTGGTGGAGTTGGCTCCTCATATTCTGCCGGCCTTTGATACGGAGGTCAGCCAGGCTTTGGAGGAAGAACTGGCAAAGAACGGGGTGGCGGTGCGGACCGGCGCCATGGTAAAGGAACTGCTGTCAGAGGGCGGAAAGATCACGGCAGCCCGGATTGAGAGCAAAGGAGAAGACGGTCAGACAGTTGTGGAAGAAATTCCGGTAGATTTTCTGATTAACAGTGCAGGAATTGCCCCGGCCACGGATTTCATCCGGAATGTAGAGAAGGCAAGAAACGGCGCCATTTGCGTCAATGAGCGGATGGAGACCAGCGTAAAGGATGTATACGCGGCGGGAGACTGCAGCATTATGCGTTCGGCGATCACCGGCCAGTATCAGTATGCGCCTTTGGGCACCAATGCCAACAAGCAGGGCCGGATTATCGGTGATATCTTAGGCGGGGCGGAGCCGAAGCCTTTTAAGCTGATCGGCAGTTCAGCGCTGCGTCTTTTCGGGATGGATGCGGCAAAGGTGGGCCTGTCGGAGAAGGAGGCCCAGGCTGGCGGTATGGATTATAAGGTGAATACTATTACCGGCAACAGTTATGCCTCTTACTATGGAACGGAGAAGCTGAATATTAAGCTTATCTATGATGCGAAGACCAGGGTGGTGCTGGGAGCAGAGACCTGGGGGCAGGGGATTGTGGTGCCTCGTGCCAATTATTATGCGATTGCCATCTATGCGGGACTGACTGTGGATGAGATGGGATTTATGGATCTTTGCTATTCGCCGCCATTTTCCGGGGTATGGGATGCGGCGCTGATTGCGTCGAATACGGCGAAATAGGAGTCCTGAACGGAAAACAGCAGGGACAAAAGGAGAATAAACGAAGATTCAGCGTTAAAGTCCGCAGGAGGTTAGTAACCGAATGCGCGGCCAAAGGGTGGTGAAACCCCATGAATCAGGTAATGGAAGCGTTACCTGAAATATATACTAAAAGGAGAACTTGAAGTATGAAAGACAAGACTCAGACAACAAAGCGTTCCTTTATTCTTCGCTTTCTTGACATGATTGAGGTGGCGGGAAACAAACTGCCGACGCCTCTGACGATTTTCTTCTATCTGGCGGTGTTTGTGGTGATTCTTTCCGGGATCGGCGCTGCCATGGGCTGGAGCGCTACCGGCGAGATGTACAATTCCGGAAGCGGTACCGTGGAGGAGACAACAGTAAGTGTAGTAAGTCTGTTCAGTATTTCGGGCCTGCAATATATGCTGACTTCAGCAGTAGGTAACTTTACCAGCTATGCGCCTCTTGGATTTACGGTGGTGATCATGCTGGGAATCGGCGTGGCAGAAAGTTCAGGCTGGCTCAACGGCCTGATTCATAAAGTAGTGAAGATCACGCCGGCACAGCTGGTAACCCCTATGGTAGTATTTATCGGAGTTATGACCAACGTGGCAGAAAATGCCGGATATGTGGTATTCATCCCGCTGGCTGCCATGATCTTCAAGGCTTATAAGAAACATCCCCTGGCCGGTGTGGCGGCTGGCTTTGCCGGAGTGTCCGGCGGCTTTTCCGCAAACCTGCTGATCGGTTCCGCAGATGCCACCCTGTCCGGCTTTTCCACGGCAGCGGCACAGACCCTGGACCCGGCATATAACGTAACGCCTTTGTCTAACTGGTTTTTTATGATTGCTTCCACAATCCTGATTACCATTGTGGGTACTTTGATTACGGAACTGGTGGTGATTCCCAGATTGGGGCCGTACAAGGAGAACGGAGACGGGACCCTGGTAGAGGTTTCCAATGAACTGACCGACAAGGAAGAGAAGGCTCTTCGGGTTGCCAACCTGGTATTTGTGGGTATCATGGCAGTTTATGTAATTTGCTGTATTCCCAAGGGTTCCTTTATGAGAAATCCGGAAACGGGAAGCTTGATTGAAGGTTCCACCCTGATGAATGCCATCATCCCATTGTTTACCCTGCTGTTCTTTATTCCTTCTTTTGTATATGGTAAGCTTTGCGGCAGTTTCAAGAGCGATAAGGATGTGGTAGCTTCCTTTAATAAATCCATCGCTTCGATTTCCGGCTTTATTGCCATGGCATTTGTGGCAGCGCAGTTTACGAACTATTTCAGCAAGACGAATATCGGGCGAATCCTGTCCTTTAAGGGAGCGGAACTTCTGCAGAGCCTGAACATCAATTCCGTAGGTTTGATGATGTGCTTTATTCTGGTAGCCGGTTTTGTCAATCTGTTTATGGCTTCGGCTTCCGCCAAATATGCGATTTTTGCACCGGTGTTTGTGCCTATGTTTATGAAGCTTGGCCTGTCTCCGGAACTGACACAGGTAGCTTACCGTATCGGTGACAGCACCACTAATATCATCGCACCGGTGATTGCCTGGATTCCCTACATACTGACCGTTATGAAGAAGTACGACAAGGATACGGGTTGGGGAACCTTGGTTTCTTCCATGCTTCCTTACTCTATGGCATTCCTGGTAAGCTGGGCGGTTATGCTGGCGATCTGGATGATCCTGAACCTGCCTCTGGGACCGGGAGCGTCGGTATTCTATACCATCGGGTAATGAGCAGATATAGAAGTAGATATAGAAGTTCAGAAAGACATTGATTGTGAATCGACAGGGTGTGCCCGGAGATTCCCTGCCGGAGCAGAGGAGTTTTCGGGCACATTTTTTGAGAAATAGGGCCTTCCGCTGACCTGCCAGGCGGCGGGGTGCGGCGCGTGCCGCTATCATCTTAGTATATAAGGAGAATGAGAAATGTTCGAGGAGAGAGTAGCAAGGGTACTGAAAAATATGGAAGAGAAGGGTCTGGAGCAGATGATCGTCAGCGATCCGCCCTCCGTCTATTATCTGACTGGAAGATGGATTCTGCCTAATGAGCGTTTGCTGGCCCTGTATCTGAATAAGAACGGCAATCACAAGCTGTTTGTCAATAAGTTGTTTACAATGGACGGAGATATCGGAATGGAGAAGGTCTGGTTCTCCGATACCGACCCGGGGTGCCAGATCATCTCCAGGTATACCGACCATGACAAGCCTCTGGGGATTGACAAGAAGATGGCGGCCAGATTTCTGCTGGAACTGATGGAGCTGGGCGCCGGAAGCGGCTATAAGAATGCATCTGAATGTGTGGACAAAGCACGTCGGATCAAGGATGAGGACGAGAAGGAAAAGATGATTCTGGCTTCTCAGCTGAACGATGCTGCCATGGCCCGGTTCCGCGGACTGATCAGGGAGGGCGTGACGGAACTGGAGATCGCGGCAGGGATGAATGCGATCTACAAGGAACTGGGAACCGAAGGGCCGTCCTTCGGACCACTGGTCAGCTTCGGGGCCAATGCGGCGATCGGACATCACAAGCCGGACAGCACGGTGCTAAAGGAAGGCGATTGCGTGCTTTTTGACGTGGGTTGCAAGAAGAACGGTTATTGTTCCGATATGACAAGGACCTTTTTCTATAAGAGCGCCAGCGATAAGGGCCGGGAGGTCTATGAGATCGTAAAGAAGGCCAATCTGGCGGCTCAGGCAGTGATGAAGCCGGGAATGCGGTTCTGCGACATCGACAAAGTGGCCCGGGACATTATCACTGAGGCCGGATACGGTCCTTACTTCACCCATCGTCTGGGGCATTGTATCGGAATTGAGGTTCATGACGCCGGGGATGTGTCGGCGGTGAATACGGATATCGTGGAAGAAGGAATGATCTTCTCCTGCGAGCCGGGAATCTATCTGCCTGGCGAACTGGGCGTGCGGATCGAGGATCTGATGCTGGTGACAAAGGACGGGGCTGTGAGCCTGAACAGAGATTCTAAGGATTTGGAGATTATTGAATAAGTGAAGATCCTCTTGTTTATTGAGGGGAAGTATAGAAACACCCTGTATGATGTGGAACGGTTCCGGTCATGCGGGGTGTTTTTGCCAGGTTTTTCTTATTGATGATGCTATATTATGATGGTATGACCTTATGGAAAAGAGGATCAAGAGTTCCCTTTTTTACTGAAGGTATTTGTGAAGGGGAAAAGCAGTATAAAAAGGATTGGGAGCGGGAAGACGTATAACATATTTTCTGCAAATATTATCAAATTATGGATAATATATGCCAAATATGGATAATATTCTGTGTTTGTTATATGTTTTTTGCGTTTATGTGATTTTTGGGATTATATATTTATAATTATAAAATCAAAAAATATTTGACAAAATATGGAAATAATTGTATTATTTTGTCAGAGGATATATTAAAAAAATATGATATATCTAATTATTGTTGATTTTTATACATTTCAATTTAAGCGAGGGTAAGGGGGCGGATCTATGATAAAGGGGAGTTGACAGAGAGGGGAATCCGGAGGAAAGAGGATAGAGGATGGAAGGGAGAGGCTCCGTTATGCTTCAAAATCTTCTTTTTACAATGTCATTGGCAGGTACGGTGGTTTTCCTCCTTTATATTTTGCTGTATCCTCTGGCAAAGAGATATTTTTCGCTGAGATGGAGATATGGTGTGCTGAAATTGGCGGTGGTGTTTTATTTGGTGCCGTTTCCTTTAGGAAAATACTGGATTATGAACATACTTTATAGTGTGTTTCCTGAGTTGAGGGAAAAAGCATACAGAGTATCTGAAATAGCAGATATGGAATATATATCTGTTACAACCAATGGTTGGGTGCAGTTTTCGCCAAAGATAAAGATTGTGTTTTTGACTCTATTATTTTTGGGGATAGTTTCTTTTGGGATTGTTGGGAGACATTTGTTTCTATATCAGAAGCTAAAGAAAATGCATTTTTTCCACCACAAAGAATCCGATGATCAAGAGGCAAAGAATCTTTTTCTGGAATGGAAAAGAGCGTTGAATATCAGGAAAAATGTGGAGTTTATCAGTTCCAAATCATGCAATTCCCCGGTGACTTGCGGGTATTGGTCTCCTGTTATTCTTTTCCCTTTGCAAGAAGAAACAAACCTGGATAAGACGGATTATAACATTATGATCAAGCATGAATTGGTTCACATTAAACATCGGGATTTGCTGATAAAGTACTTGGGAATATTGACCATATCTGTCCATTGGTTTAATCCTTTCAGCTATTTTTTGTTTCATGAATTAACCTGTATTGGTGAAATGTATTGTGATGAAGAGGTTCTTAAAGGGAAAGGGAATGAGGAACGACGCAAATATGGGGAATTGCTTCTCATGCTTGCCACTGAAGAGATATTCCCAAAGGGAGAACGTTTTTTAGCGGGTGCGGCAAGCAGCCGAAATAAAAAAGTGTATAGAAGGAGAGTTTTAGAAATGATGTTAAACAAAAAAAGAAAAATAGTTTTATCAATGGCTACGATGGCGCTGGTTTGCATGACAGGAGGAATCACTTGTTTTGCATATAATCCGCCAACAACGATTTTAAATGACAGTGAATATGAAATCAACGAGGAGTTCTCTTTCATGACAGAAGAAATGGAAGCAGAAGTTTTACCCTATGATTTCTTTTTTGAAGATGAAGAAGGAAATGTTTATGATGCCAACGATGTTCAGGAAGATAGCAGAGCGTTATGTTCACATGACTTCTGTGTTCAGGGAACATCTACAACGCATAATAAAGATGGGAATGGAGGATGCGTGGTAAGAAAGTTTGAGTCTGTAAAATGTATCTATTGCAATACTATCAAGGTAGGAAATTTGATAAGTTCAACGACTTACACAACATGCCCGCACTAACCATAAAAGGAGACGATCCTATGAAAAAAAATTACGGTTTGACTAATACGGAACTGCAGATCATGGAACTTCTGTGGACGGAAAAAAGGCCGATGACATTTCGCGAGATTATGGATGTGGCAAAGAATGAGTGGAAGAAAGGGTGGAAAGTACAGACTTTGAACACTTTTCTAAACGGTTTGCAGAAGATGGGAATGATCCGGGCGGAACGGAGTATGTCAAGTCCGTATAATGAATATTATGCGTTGTGCACCAAAGAACAGCATATCCATAAATGGACAAAAGAGATGGTAGAAGTCTGCTATGACAATTCTTTCGGCCGTTTGGTATCCGCATTTATCGGTGATGGAAAACTGTCAAAGGAAGATGCGGATGAATTGAGAAAATTGCTGAAATAGCTTTGCGGATGAATTGAGTTAAGGGGGATTTTGAGTAATATTATAGATAATTTGCTCTGGCAATCAAACGAAAAAAACGGAAAAAGACATATTGGACAAGGCAATTGTGGAAGGCTGATATTTGGCAGCATAAGGGAAAAGGGGCAGGGGCGCAAAGGGTGTGTTTCCTGCCCCTTTTTAAGATTTCTGGAGGGAGCAGAAACCTCAAAAGAGGCATTAGGGCAGAGCAAGAGCAGGGGTAAAATGAGGGAGGGGCAAAATGAGTTATGAGGAATTAATTGATAGAATTATGCTGGAATGCAGAAAAAAGGGTATTTCAGTTTCTCAATTGGCGAAATTATCTTCCTTGCCTGTCAGTACGATATATGGGGTTTTTCGGAAAGAAAATAAAGCACAATTGGATACGTTAAGCATGATGCTAAAGGGTGTGGGATTGAGTTTAATGGTAAAGTCATCCGAACCACGAAATGAGAAAATACATGAAAGTGAAGAGGCATGGATGAAAGCCATAAGAGGCCTGACAAAAGAAAAGCGATTGGCCGTTTGGCAAATGGTAAAATGGCTGGGGGAATGAGAAGCGGCTGCTATAAAAAGCCACAGAAATAAGCGAAGAGCCGTTTTGCAGGCCATATGATCGTTATGGTATAATAGGAACACTTAGCGAGGTATTTCACGAGCTTAGTGAGAGTAATACCTGGCCACTTAGCGAATGGGAGCCGAAGGCGAAGCATGAGGTTAGTGGACATGGTATAATAGGTTAGATGGAAAGGAGAGATGTTTGTTTTATTGATATTTGTAAAACAATATTGCGGCAATAGCTGCAACATATAAGATAAGAAACGGATGATAAGAAATAGCAGTTTTTCACACAGCAGAACCAAGGTTTGTTGTATAATGAAATAATCTTTATAAACAGGAGGATTATTATCATGAATATGGCAAAGGAGATGAAACAATACCTGGAGTATTGTTATTATCGAAAAGAATTGACGAAAAACACAATAAAAGCATATAAAATAGACCTGACACAATACCTGTCTTATGTGAAAGAAGACAGCATGCTGAAATCAAAAATAGAAGAATACATAACAGAACTGCATAAGAAGTACAAACAGAAGACAGTAAAAAGAAAAATTGCCAGCGTTAAGGCTTTTTACGGATATCTTGAACAAGAGGAGCGATTGGAAGGGGAGAATCCTTTTATAAGAATCAGAGTAAAATTCAAGGAAATAGAATCATTACCCCGGATCATTCCCAGAAAAGATATTGAACAGCTTCTGAATCATATGCATCAAAAATTGACCGGTTTGCCGGAAAAATCATTTGTTTATAGAGACTTATCAATTGTAGAGATCTTTTTTGCAACAGGCGCTAGAGTATATGAGATATCAAATTTGAAAAAGGATGATATTGACGTAGAAAGCGGAGTCATCAGACTTATGGGAAAGGGGAATAAGGAACGCTATGTTCAGATCGGAAATAATGATGCTTTGAAAATTTTGCAGAAATATTTTAAGAATAATCAGCGCAGCATAGAAAAAAGTGGTTTCTTCTTTGTGAATGGAGTAGGAAGACGCTTTACTGAGCAATCTATTCGTAAAATGATTAAAAAGCATACCAAATCCGCGAGCATTTCTATCCATATTACACCTCATATGTTTCGCCATTCTGTGGCTACTTATCTGTTGGAAGAAGGCGTTGATATTATGTATATTCAAAAAATATTAGGGCATAGTTCTGTAAAAACGACTCAAATCTATCTGCACATTGCGTTGCAAAAGCAAATGGAAATCCTGAGAGAACGGTACCCGAGAGATAAAATGAAAATTGATTCCGTAGCATAAGGAGAACAGGAGGTTGATAAGTCAGGCTGGCTTGAAGCGCTTATATAGGGATGCTTCCGTGTGGATATTCCGGTGGTTCATGAAAAGGATTACTGTTTTCATACCCCGGATAGCATCCTTACCTATGAATATATCCAAAATCACCATTGATTTTTCTTCTAAAAGGCGAAGAACCCGGCGGGGGGCCATTCCGGGGGTCGAGAGCAGGCCGGTTCTATTCATCTATGACGATATTGGAGGCTGTCGCCTTGCCATAGTCTCACACCTTTTTATTTTTATGATATCACATATTACCAAATTTATCAATCAGACAACCCATCAGATAGCATCATATATTGTTAAATTTGCTGAATATCTATGTCTTTATAGCTGTCTTTAGCTAATATCTTTGGCAATTATGCCAGTTAATCCAGGACACACAAATAGATTCCCAGAAAGTGTAACTTTTTGTAACAATGTAACTTTTTACCAGATAACAGGAATACTCCCGGCTCTGGCATAGCCCCGAAGGGATACTATATATTGTGGTCCGGTTCTATCACATCCACAAGAAGCACTCCCGGCGGGTGTCCTGCTGCCAGTCTGCATCCTTTCCTAGTATCTGCATATAATATCTACGTAAAATACGTATATTTTTATGTTTCTCTCTTGATAATACGTAAAATACGTGTTATTATATAATTGTAAGGAGGAAACATACATGAGATTCAGAGAAGCCGACCGGATGCTAAAGGATGATGGATG
>CAMSTY010000047.1 GCA_947063875.1 uncultured bacterium | reverse complement strand
TTCCTATATTTAGAGCATTTATTCAGTTTTCAGAGTTCTTAACTAACTGACATTGATTCACAGGAGGAGAACATTGATCATGTGTATATAGGGGCATCGCATGTATATACGGGTTTGGATCCTTTGACTTTGGACGAGCTGAACGGAGACAATAATTTTAATTTGTCTACACCAAATCAATCTTTGGAATCTTCCTATTATTGCTTAAGGGAGGCAGATCGATTAAATGAATTATCACATGTGTACATTGAACTGGGGTATGTGCCATCTACATTAAATTCATATAAAGAAGAAACGATTATTACAAATACATGGCGGGTAACCGATTATATGAAGCCATCGTGGAATAAAGTAAACGCTGTCATGAGGATGAATACGGTGGATTATTTGTTTGATGCTGTATTTCCCTTTTTGCGGTACAGGGAACATGCGACAGATATCCAATGGATAAAGGAAAGAGTCATTTATAAACAAGGAGATTCCTATAAGAATTATCAATACTATGACAGCGGTTATGGAGCATATTATGAGCCGAAAGGCGATTGGTCAACTACCACTGTTTTATCGAATCTACTTCAGTATATACCAAGGCAGCCGGAAGAGATGGTGATGACGGAGGATGCGCAAAGGTATCTGAAGAAGATTATTCTGTATTGTCGTGAACGTGATATTGGACTGACCCTTTTTGTTTCGCCGGTATACGAGTTGCATGTATATGCAACGGAAAATTATGATGGGTTTTATAATAGTGTTAAGGAGATTGCTGACGAATATAATGTACCGTTTTATGATTTTAATTTGGTTAAGGAATCAGTACTGGATATACAGCATAAAGAAAATTTTATGAATCTTAATCATATGAACAATACAGGTTCAGCTTTATTTACTGAAGTTTTTTTTAATATAGTGAATGCGTTTCCTGAGGATAACGCTGGTTGTTTCTATGGATCTTATGCCGAAAAAATGAATGAGACAGATCCAGCAGTATATGGAATTTATTTTAAGGAAACGACATCCGATGTATATCTTTATAAAATTGCGTCCAACAGAACAGGTAATATAGAGTATCAGATTAGTTTTTGCCCGTTGGAGGGGGACGAATATATTTGGCAGGATTTTTCCGAAAACGCTTTATTTTATCTTCCGGTGGGATGGAATGGAACGGTCGTGATTAAATGGCGCCTCACCGGGACGGATACAGAAGAGGTATTAGCTGTTTCGTTGTGATTCAGCTTGTGGAAGATATTGGAGACTGAGTGAATGGATATGATTAAATTTTCAAGATTGGAAAGGAATTGCAGACAGCCTGTTATAGATGAAATGATAAATTATAAAATGGCTGTTCTGGGAAATTGTTCAACCCAGCATCTGGCAATGGCGGTTAAGGGTTACGCATATGAAATGCAGATTGCCCTGGACGTTTTTGATGCAGATTATGATCAGATTGATGTGCAGATATTAAGTACCGATTCAGAATTTTATGATTTTGCACCGGAATTTACGGTTCTCTTTATGTGTTCAGAAAAGTTATATGATTCTTTCGTGTTGATGACGCAGGCTGAAAAGCACCTTTTTGCGGAAACAATGCTTGCGCGAATCCAAAAATATTGGCGGGTGATGTCTTCCAACATTAACACCAAAATAATCCAGTTTACTTTCGCGCAGATTGATGAGGCGGTGTTTGGTAATTATGCGTGCAAAACGGAGGACTCGTTTCTATATCAGGTTAGAAAACTAAATTATCTGCTGATGCAGGCCGCTTTAGAATATAAGGATGTTTTTTTGTTTGATTTGGATAGGGTACAGAGTCTGTATGGACAGGAAACATTGATGGATCCTAAAATGTATTACATTGCTAAGCTGCCGATTTCAATAAAGATGTTACCGGAAATAGCGCGCCAAATTATGCAGATTGTTGTGGCGATAAAAGGAAAGATTAAGAAGTGTGTTATATGTGATCTGGACAATACATTGTGGGGCGGCGTGATCGGAGATGATGGAATAGAAAATATACAGATAGGAGAGTTGGGACTGGGACACGCTTTTTCTGATCTGCAGGTATGGCTAAAGGAGTTAAAGAGAAGGGGAATTATCCTTGCAATATGTAGTAAAAATGATGAAGCTACTGCAAAGCAGCCATTTCTCTCCCATCCTGAAATGATACTGCGCATGGAAGATATCTCCATGTTTGTGGCAAACTGGGATGATAAGGTAAGCAATATCAGAAGTATACAGCGAACTCTGAATATCGGAATGGACAGCATTGTTTTCCTGGATGATAATCCTTTTGAACGGAATTTGGTGAAGTCTATGATCCCAGAGATGACCGTGCCGGAATTGCCAGAAGATCCTTCATTATACTGTTCTTATTTGAAAAAGTTGAATTTGTTCGAGACGGCGTCATATTCTGAAGAGGATGCCGTCAGGACAAAACAGTATCAGGAAGAGGCAAAAAGGCTCAGTACGGAAAAAGAATATTCTTCGTATGAGGAATATCTGGAGAGTTTGGAAATGCAGGCTATTGCTAAGCCGTTTGACAAACTCCACTATTCACGGATCGCACAGCTTACACAGCGCTCCAATCAGTTCAACCTTTGCACAGGGCGGTATTCAGAGGCCGAGATTGAGCAACTGGCAAAGGATGACAAACATGACACTCTCTATTTCTGTCTGAAGGATAGATTCGGGGATTATGGATTGGTATGTGTTGCTATCATGGATGAGATATCGGGCACAGAAATGCTGGTACAGGAACTTTTAATGAGTTGTCGGGTGTTAAAGCGGGGTATGGAGGAGTTTGTGATGGACACTATTGTTGCGATGGCTAGGGATAAAGGGTTTCACACTGTAAAAGGGAGGTACGTCCCGACACAAAAGAACGCAATGGTGTCCGACCTATATGAAAGGATGGGATTCCGGAATTTGGACAATAATTATTTTATTGCAGACATTGAAGGCTACCAATATCATAAAACATATATTATAAAAGAGGAGGACAGAGTAAATGAGTAGAGAGGCATTGCTGAAAGCTGTGAATGAGGTGTTTTGGGATGTTTTTGATGACGAGAGCCTTGACATCAGAGAAGAGACGACTGCAGCGGATGTGAATGGGTGGGATTCGCTGCGGCATATTACATTAATTGAAAATATTGAAGATAGATTTGATATACGATTTACCATGCTCGAGGTAAACGGAATGAAGAATGTCGGAGAGATGCTGGATATTATTGCAGAGAGGGCAAGAGAATGAACCGGTATCATTTTGAGGATATGTATATGGGAATGACTGAGTCGTTTCAGGTAACTATAACGGAGGATAAGATGCTGAAATTCTGTGAGATCAGTGGGGATGTTAACCCGCTACATAGAGATCCGGTCTTTGCAAGGGAGCGTGGCTTCGATGGGCAGGTGGTTTATGGAATGCTGTCATCAGCTTTTTATTCTACGTTGGTGGGAGTGTATCTACCAGGAGAAAACGCGTTGTTACAGGAATTAAGGATTCGGATGATTCGACCGGTGTATATTGGTGATGTACTTACCGTGACGGGCGTTGTGAAGGATATCAGGGAGGCAACGAAAAGAATAAAAATTGGGGCTTCTGTGGTAAGCGAAATTGGAGGGGGGGGGGTAAACGAAGCCGATATAACGGTTGGGTTTACGGAAATGATATGAGAAAGATATACTTAATAGCAGGTGCTTCATCTGATATTGGCACATGTTATATTCGACATTTATGTACGTCTGAAAAGATGGAAGAAATAGTGGTGATTGCCCACTACAATTGCAATAGAGCAGGCCTGGAAGAAATTGCGCTACAGTATCCTCATATGTCTCTTGAGTTGATTCAGGCGGATGTAAGCATCAGTGGTGGTATTGATAAAGTGATTGACCTTGTTCAAAAAAAATATGGAGTTCCAACTCATTTGATTTTTTTGGCTGCAAAGGAGTTGACATATAAACGTATAACGGATTTTGATGCCGAAAGCTATCTGGCAGAAATCAACACACAAGTGGTGTTTTGTGCTAGTATACTTCGAACTTTTCTGCCGGCCATGGCAGCGCAGCAATATGGAAAAATTTTGATTTTTTTGTCTTCTTGTACCATAGGGGTTCCGCCCAAATTTATGGCTGAATATTGCAGTATCAAGTACGCATTATTGGGACTGATGAAATCTGTGGCTGTAGAGTATGGAGACCAGGGAATCAATATTAATGGGTTATCCCCGGCAATGGTGGATACTAAATTTGTGCGGAATGTCGGGCGGAAGGCCAGGGAGATGTCGGCGGAATCAAATCCGAAGCACAGAAATCTTATGCCGGAAGATTTGCTAGAGGCCATGGATTTTTTATTGTCAGATCGGGCAATTTTTTTAAATGGAGTGAACTTAAATATGAGTGGCGGAGGAAGTATGTAGAATGCCCATTATTTCATTGCAATTTGCCATATTCTTAAGTTTAATATTATTGGTTTATTTTTGTTTGCCTGCCAGGCTGCAATGGGTATGGCTGCTATGCGGATCCTTTTTTTATATAATCATGGCTTCGGATCTGGAAATGACAATGGTTTTTACAATTATTGTCTTGTTTACCTGGATAACAGCGAAGGCGATAATGGCGCAAAAAAAGCAAGGGAAGCGATCCGCGCTGTTGGGGATTGGTCTGTTGTTTCAATTTGGCGGATTATTCTTTTTTAAATATGGTGATTTTTTTGCAGGAACAATTAATGGTATAGGAAAAACTCTGGACATGGACATCAGACTTACAGGGTGGAGCGTAGAAGCGCCTGTCGGTGTATCTTATTTTATGCTAATGCTGATGGGATACATTTTGGATGTCTATTGGGGAAAATACCCAGCGGAAAATAATCCTGCCAAGCTGGCTCTTTTTGCCGGTTTTTTCCCGGCATTGACATCGGGGCCGTTTATGCGGTATGACACAATGAACGGACAATGGTTTGGAGATCAGAAACATAAATTGTCTTATCAAAACCTAACGTTGGGATTACAGCGTATATTGTGGGGACTGTTTAAGAAACTTGTGATAGCGTCAAGAGCGCAGATTATTGTAGATACGATATATGGGGATTTTGATACATACCAGGGGTTCTATATTTGGGTGGCAGTATTTGTGTTTGTAATCCAGCTGTACACAGACTTTTCTGGATTGATGGATATTGTACTTGGAGTGGCCGAGATTATGGGTATTTATCTGCCGGAGAACTTTAAGGCGCCATTTTTCTCTATAAGCGTTTCGGAATTTTGGAGAAGATGGCATATTACATTAAATGAGTGGTTGCGGGATTATCTCTTTAACCCATTGCAGCGGTGTTCCGTATTGCGTAACTTCCGCAAGTGGATGAGGAAACATTGCAGGAAAGAGTATGAAAAGTATTTTAATGTTCCTCTTTACATCGCACTGTTTGTCACTTGGTTTGCCGTAGGCTTTTGGCACGGAGGAAAGTGGAAATATATTATTGGTGTAGGTTTGTGGATGTGGCTGGTTATCGTTTTGGGGATGATATTTGCACCCCTGTTCAAGTGGATTGTCAGGAGATTAGGGATCAATACGGACTGCTTTAGTTGGCGGTTGTTTCAACGAATTCGGACATTATTGGTTTTCAGTGTTGGTCTGTCTTTTTTCCGGGCAGAAGGACTGGGTAAAGTTTATTTAATGTGGAGCAGGGCTTTTGCAGACAATATCTGGATACTATTTGACCAATCCCTGTACGAATTAGGACTGGATGCCGTAAATGTACACGTACTTTTTTGGGGAATAGGGGGGGTGCTTGCTGTAGATTATTTATCTACCAGATATGATGTGCGTGCCGTGATTGCAAGACAGAATTTTGTATTCCGATGCATAGTCTGGCTGGTGTTAATGCTGATAGTGGTTATGTTGGGGTTATACGGGCGTAATTATGACACGTCCAGCTTTATATATGCTGGATTTTAGGTAAGCAAACACCACGTTAAGGAAATGTTTTCCTGATTGAAGAATGTGATTTCCCTTTGGATAAAGCACAGCACTTTTTAGGAAGAGTTCATTGATTACTTAACAACCTCTTATTTCTTTCTTTTTGCTATGATAAACCTATCAGTTAGGAGAAAGAGCAATGACCAAAACCATGCGTCTGATCGTGTTTCTGCTGAAAGCTATTATCCATATAGGGCAGGAAAAAGGGATCGATCTGGCGGGAAAACTATATTATTGTGTTCCGAAATACAAGCGGCCCTACATGCGTGTGTTTGACCAGCAGGATTCGGGTGGGGGAATTGTGCGGGTTTCAGTGGAAGGACATGAACTAGAACAAGGGGATAATTCCACTTCCAGATTTTCTTATATTGAAACTTTTACCGTATAAGAGGGGGCAGCGGAGATTTAAATCTTTGTTGAGATGATGTAATATACCGAGCATAAATATTTACTCGCTTCGCCATGCGTTTGCGTCGGGTTTGATTGAGAATGGCTTTGACAGCAAGGCCCTTTCGGAGATTTTGGGCCATTCCTCGATCAAAATCACGATGGATGTCTATGTTCACAGTAATATGGAACAGAAAAAATCGTATATGAATCGTATGATCTGAATGCCTGGTGAAGATTTCCCGTTGTGAAGATGCAGGAAATAGCAGAAGGTTTTGTATGTGGCAGAACAGAAAGAGAGAAAATGGCCGATGTGAAGAGAATCGGAGGAACAAAGGGCATCCTGGAGAATTCCAGGTTTTTTTTATGTATAACGGGCATGTCGCCAGTCTGTGGTGAAAGTTCACAAGAGGCGTAGTTGCCGACGAACCCCAGAGTGACTCCCGAGGTTTGTATCGTGAGGTGCAGGCGGTGCAGATGAGGTATAAAAGCAGCAATTGAATGGTATAAAAGGAATTTGTAAATTGTATTTAGGGAGGAATAAATGGAAAAGCAAACGGAAATACAGCCTGTTTCTTATCGTATCGTTGTAGCCGGTACGGGGTATGTAGGATTATCTTTAGCGGTTCTTTTATCACAGTACAACCATGTGACGGCGGTGGATATAGTTGAAGATAAGGTTCGGTTAATCAATGAAAGAAAATCACCAATCCAAGATGAATATATAGAAAAGTATTTGACGGAACATGAATTGGATTTAACAGCGACATTAGATGCCAAGGCTGCATATAGTTCCGCTGATTTTGTGATTATTGCTGCACCTACCAATTATGATCCGAAAAAGAATTTTTTTGATACGAGTGCAGTAGAGGATGTTATTGAGAATGTAATTATTGCGACTAAGGATAGGGATGATAATAATAAGCCACTATTAATAATAAAGTCAACTGTGCCGGTAGGATATACGGAATCAGTAAAATCTAAATACGGAATTGAAAATGTGATTTTTAGTCCGGAATTTCTCCGTGAATCGAAAGCCTTATATGATAATCTTCATCCGACCCGCATTATTGTCAGTATTATGGATGATGAAGCTGTCGATGAAAAAGCACATATATTTGCTTCTCTTTTACAGCAAGCATCAGAGGAAAAGGCAGTCCCTACTCTTTTTATGCATAGTACAGAGGCAGAAGCAGTCAAATTATTTGCCAATACCTACCTTGCTCTTAGGGCATCATTTTTTAACGAACTCGATACTTATGCAGAGATGAAGGGCCTGAAATCTGAAGATATTATAAAAGGGGTAAGCCTGGACCCAAGAATTGGTGATTATTATAATAATCCATCCTTTGGCTATGGCGGTTATTGTCTGCCGAAGGATTCCAAGCAGTTGTTAGCTAACTATGCTGATGTGCCAGAAGAACTGATTCGTGCAATTGTTGAATCCAATCGTACACGGAAGGATTTTATAGCAGATAGGGTTTTGGAACGTGCAGGATATTATACAGCGAATTCAACCTGGGATGAGGAGAAAGAGCATGCTACTGTAATAGGGGTATATAGGCTGGTAATGAAATCTAATTCCGATAATTTCAGGCAGAGCTCTATTCAAGGCATTATGAAGCGAATTAAAGCAAAAGGAGCAACTGTGATTATTTACGAACCAGGTCTTCCGGATGGTTCTACATTTTTTGGGAGCCTGGTTATCAACAATATTGAAAAGTTTAAAAAAGAGTCTGATGTGATTATTGCAAATCGATATAATGATATATTAGACGAAGTCTATGACAAAGTTTATACGAGAGATCTATTTAGAAGGGATTAGTTTTATTAGTAGGATGCAGCGGTCGATGGAAGAATAATGATAGCTATAATCAAAAAATTTAGCAATAATATGGAGAGTGAAATGCTTAAAAAGAATATTGATCTTACAGAAAAAACAATTCTAATAACCGGGATTGCCGGATTTATTGGCGCAAATCTGGCAATCAGGTTATTGAAATCGAATCATAAAATGAAAATAATAGGAATAGATAATTTAAATGATTATTATGACGTTTCTTTAAAAGAAGAGAGGCTGAAACAGATCCAATATATATCAAGGAAAGCACTAAAAGACTTTATTTTTATAAAAGGGGATATATCTGATTTAAAAACAGTCAACAATATATTTAATACATATTCTCCTGGTATTGTGGTAAATTTAGCAGCACAGGCAGGTGTTCGTTATAGCATTATTAATCCGGATAGCTATATCAGATCTAATATAACAGGGTTTTATAATATACTGGAAGCCTGCAGGCACAGTTATGATAAAGGAAAATCAGGTGTAGAACATTTGCTTTATGCAAGTTCATCTTCTGTTTATGGAAGCAATAGAAAGACTCCTTATTCTGTGGAGGATAAGGTAGATAATCCGGTATCTTTATATGCAGCCACAAAAAAATCAAATGAATTATTTGCGCATGCCTATGCAAAACTTTACGGGATTCCTTCGACAGGATTACGCTTTTTTACGGTTTATGGTCCAATGGGCCGCCCGGATATGGCTTATTTTGGTTTTACAAATAAGCTATTAGCAGGTGAGAAAATCAGGATTTTTAATTATGGGAATTGTAAAAGAGATTTTACCTATATTGATGATATTGTTACAGGCGTGATGGGGATTATGCAGCGCAGCCCATTGCCGAATCAAGACGGAATTCCATATAAGGTTTATAATATTGGAAATAACAAACCAGAAAATCTGCTGGATTTTATTAATATTTTGCAGGAAGAGTTAAAAAGAACAGAGATATTGCCAATAGATTATGATTTTGAGGCACACAAAGAATTAGTAGAAATGCAGCCCGGAGATGTCGAAGTTACCTTTGCGGATATAGAAGAATTGGAAAAGGATATTGGATTTAAACCGGAAACTTCTTTGAAAGAGGGATTGGGATTATTCGCGGATTGGTATAAAGAATACTATTTAGGTTTTTGAACATTGCTGGGAGGAATGTTTGTTTATATTGACAAGTAAAACTGCCAAGAGATCTTAATTATGAATTTGGTATGGCCCATGTAATCTATGTGCGAGGCTTAAACTCTTTATTTTACACTCCTATTTCTTTCTCTTTGCTATGATAAACCTATCAAACCGCAAAGGAGAAAGAGAAATGACCAAAAAAACAGAAGAAACAAAGAAAACCAAAAAACAAAAGCAGCAGCAATTTCTGCCCGCAGACTGCACACTCTCCCAATTATGCAGCCTATGGGCAGAAGATATCCGCTATCAGGTAAAACCCAGTTCCTATGCTTTGTATATCACGCTGATTGAGAAGCATATTCTCCCGTATCTGGGGCAGTATCTGGTGGAGGAGTTGGACAATGAGACCCTGGATGATTATATTCAGGAACGGAAAAACCAGGAATTATCCTGGAATACCATGCGTCTGATCGTGTTTTTGCTGAAGGGAATCCTTCAGGCAGGGCAGGAAAAAGGGATCGATCCGGCGGAAAAACTACATTATTACATTCCGAAATACAAACGGTCCTGCATGCGGGTGTTTGACCAGCAGGATTCTGAGCGATTGCTTCATTATCTGGAAAATTCTGATGAAATCTTTGAGACAGGTCTTTTGATCTCGATTTTCACGGGGATTCGGGTGGGGGAATTGTGTGGGCTTCAGTGGAAGGACATGAACTGGGGCAAGGGGACATTTCAGATTAACCGCACGGTTTCCAGGATACGCAATCCTGAGGCCAATGGGGCTTTGGGAGAAAGGGGAAATGCGGGCGCAAAGGCGGATTTATCAAGGACAATTGTTTATATCGGGACTCCGAAGACAGGGACATCAATCCGGGAAATTCCACTTCCGGATTTTCTTATATTGAAGCTTTTGCCTTATAAAAGGGGCGGGGAGTGCTATGTTCTTACGGGAACCGCCAAATGTATGGAACCCAGAGGAGTCCAGCGGAGGTTTAAATCCTTGCTGAGACGATGTAATATACCGGACATAAATATCCACTCGCTTCGCCATGCGTTTGCGTCGAGGTGGATTGAGAATGGCTTTGACAGCAAGGCCCTTTCGGAGATTTTGGGCCATTCCTCGATCAAAATCACGATGGATGTCTATGTTCACAGCAATATGGAACAGAAGAAATCATATATGAACCGTATGATCTGAATGCCTGGCGAAGATTCTTTGCTGTGAAGACGCGGGAAATAGAGGCAGACTATTTATGCGGCAGAATAGATAGAGCGGAAATGGCCAATGTGAAGAGAATCAGAGGAATAAAGGGCATCCTGGAGAATTCCAGGGTGCTTTTTTGTTATATAGGAAATTGCGTCCAATAAATCCCAAAGGCCTCCGGCAGGAGGCTTTGTTCTTTCATAAAAAGGTTTGGTTTTGTATGCTTTCCCAAACTGCAAGATAGAGCGGAAAGATGATTGACGAACGTAAAAACGTACGCTATGATATAGATATCATAAATGAGGGGGGATGACATGACTGCAATAAGCGCTACCAAGGCAAGGGAGAATATTTATCAGATTATTTCAGATGTGAACGCAAATTGCGAGCCTATTACTATAACCAACAATAAAGGGAAAAATGCAGTTTTGATAGGGGAAGCGGATTGGAGAGCAATAGAAGAAACCTTATATTTGATGTCGATTCCCGGAATGGCAGAATCTATTGTTGCCGGGGGGAAGACACCAATCGAAGAATGTATTTCTGAGGAAGAGGTGGAATGGTAATTGTATCGCATTGCCTATGAGAAACAAGCGGTGAAGGATATTGGAAATCTAAGATCGGCTGGATTAGATAAGAAGGCCAGGGATTTAATTGATATCGTTCGTAACAACCCATTTCAGACGCCACCTATCTATGAGGGATTAGTTGGGAATTTGCAAGGGTTTTATTCAAGGAGAATTAGTATTCAATACCGGCTGGTATATCAGGTGTATCAGGAAAGGGTTGCCGTAGATGGTACGGTATATCAAGGAACAGTGAAAATTATACGGATGTGGACGCATTGCAAGAAGATAAAGTGATGTACCAGCAGGCGCTTTTCCGGGCGCAGGTATTGATTCAATCATAAGCAAAGCATTTCTTGCCGAAATGCCGCATTCATGCTATAATAGCCAGGCGGGCAATAGGGAGGAAATATTGCACAGTAGAAAACCATTAGAGGTGAGTTACTTGAAGATCGGATTGGACGTTGGTTCCACAACGATAAAAACCATTGTTTTAGATGAGGATGGGCAGATCGTCTATTCTGCTTATGAACGCCATTTCGCACAGATCACGGCCAAGACAATAGAAGCGCTTTTGAAGGTGCAAAAAGCATTTCCGCCTGACACGCCATTCTCTCTGGTGATCTCCGGGTCAGCAGGTATGGGGATGGCGGAGCACTGTGCGGTGGATTTTGCGCAGGAGGTTTATGCCACGAAGGTAGCGGCAGAGAAGAACGCGCCGGATACGGATGTGATCATCGAACTAGGCGGAGAAGACGCCAAGATTATCTTCCTGCGGGGAGCCATGGAGGCGCGGATGAATGGTTCCTGCGCCGGGGGGACAGGGGCGTTTATCGATCAGATGGCAACGCTTTTGGGGATTACTCCGGATGAGATGAATGATTATGCCGGGGAAAGTTCCAAACTTTATACGATTGCGTCCCGTTGCGGCGTGTTTGCCAAGAGCGATATCCAGCCGCTGATCAATCAGGGGGCGGACAAAAGGGACATTTCCGCCAGCATTTTCAGCGCGGTGGTGAACCAGACCATTGGAGGGCTGGCGCAGGGAAGGGCGATTGAGGGGAATGTGCTTTATCTGGGCGGTCCCCTTACCTTTATGCCTGAACTTCGCAAAAGCTTTGATCAGACCTTGTCTCTGAAAGGGACCTGCCCGGAGAATTCGCTTTATTTTGTGGCCCTGGGAGCGGCGCTTTGCGCCAGAAAGCAGATGGATCTGGAGCAGGTGGCAGAGGCACTTTCCCAGTATGAGTCTGTCAATGAATTTCAGACGCTGCCGCCGCTTTTTGCCGACGAGGAGGAGTATCGCCGGTTTCGGGAGCGCCATGCCCGTGCGGACGTCTCTTATGGGACCTTGGAGGGGTATCAGGGCAGGACGTGGATCGGGATTGACGCCGGCTCTACGACGGTTAAGGCGGTAGTGATCGGCGAGAATCAGGAAATTCTGGACAGCACTTATCTGTCTAACAGCGGGAATCCGGTACCGATTGTCCGGGAGTATCTGACGAGCGTGTATGAACGTTATCCGGATATCCGGATTGCCGGCTCATGTGTGACCGGATATGGTGAGGATATTATCCGTAACGCGTTTTCCATCGATCAGGGATTGGTGGAGACCATGGCACATCTGAAGGCGGCGCAGGCGTTTATGCCGGATGTGGAGTTTATCATCGACATCGGCGGGCAGGATATGAAATGCTTCAAAATTCATAATTCCGCCATTGATAATATCTACCTGAATGAGGCGTGTTCTTCCGGCTGCGGTTCCTTTCTGCAGACGTTTGCGGGGGCGCTCAACTATTCGTCGGAAGAGTTTTCCAAGCTGGGGCTTTTCTCTAAGAATGCCGTGGATCTGGGTTCTCGGTGCACGGTGTTTATGAATTCCTCGGTAAAGCAGGCGCAAAAGGACGGCGTGAGTACGGAGGATATCTCGGCGGGGCTTTCGATCAGCGTAGTGAAGAATGCGATCTATAAGGTGATTCGACCGGCCAGTATGGATGAATTGGGCAAAAAGATCGTCGTTCAGGGCGGGACATTTTTAAATGATGCGGTGCTGCGGGCCTTTGAACAGGAGATGGGATTTGCGGTGGTGCGCCCGGTGATTGCCGGGCTGATGGGAGCCTATGGGTGTGCGCTTCATGTGATGGATGGTTCCGGGAGGGGGCGCGAAAGGAGCGCCATCATTACCCGGGAAGAACTTCTTCATTTTGAACATGAAGTGAAGAACGTGAACTGCGGCCGCTGCAGCAATAACTGCCTTTTGAGCGTGAACACCTTTTCGGGCGGTAGAAAATACATAGCGGGGAATAAATGCGAGCGTCCGGTTACCAAACGTTCTTCCGATGCCGGGCACAATATTTACAAATATAAGCAGGAACTGCTGGCGGGTTATCCGTCGGTCAAAGGCAGGCGCAGGGAAGTGATCGGGCTGCCGCTGGGGTTGAATTATTATGAACTGGTGCCGTTCTGGCATAGGTTTTTTACGGAACTTGGGTTCGGGGTAGAGGTTTCGCCTTTTTCCAACCGGGAACTTTATCTGGCGGGACAGCATTCGATTCCCAGCGATACCGTATGCTTTCCGGCAAAGATGCTTCATGGGCATATTGAATATCTGCGGAAAAAGCAGGTGGACGCCATTTTTTACCCATGCATGAGTTTTAATTTCGACGAGGGCCTGGGGGACAATAATTATAACTGCCCGGTGGTGGCGTATTATCCGGAGGTGATTGCCGCCAATATCAAATTTGGCAAAAAGCCGATATTGATCAATGATTACGTGGGGCCGCACAAAAAGAAGTTTTTTCCGCAGAAGATGACGGAATTGCTGGGAAAATATTTTGAACATGTGGATTTGAGGGATGTGAAACGTGCCAGCGAACGGGCTTTTCGCGAACGGGAACATTTCCTTGCACAGGTGAGGGAGCGGGGGGCCCAAATTGTTGCTGAGGCGCGAAAAGAAGGGCGCCGGATTATCGTGCTGGCCGGCCGGCCTTACCATGTCGATCCGGAAATCAACCATGGGATCGACATGTTGATTAACGGTTTTGGGGTATCGGTGATCTCGGAGGACAGCGTAAGCCATCTGGTGTCGAAGTTCCCGGTGCGGGTGCTGAATCAGTGGATGTATCATGCAAGGCTCTACGCGGCGGCCAAGTATGTCTGTACCCAGAAGGATATGGAACTGGTGCAGCTGGTGAGTTTCGGCTGCGGGCTGGATGCCATCACCACGGATGAAGTGCGCAGCATCATTGAGAAGGGCGGCAAGATTTATACCCAGATTAAGATTGACGAGATTACGAACCTGGGAGCGGTGAAGGTGAGGCTGAGGAGTCTTCTGGCGGCATTAGAAAAGAAAGAAAGGTAGCTAAAGAAGAAAAGAGAAACGAGCGATGGCGAAGATCAAGCGAGCAAAAAACGGAAGAATTATCTTTACAAAGGAAATGAAGAAGGATTATACCATTCTGGTTCCCGACATGCTTCCGATTCATTTTGAGATCATGAGACATGTGTTCCTCAATGAGGGTTATAAGATTGAACTTTTGCAAACGGCGAACCCGGATATCAAGCAGCTGGGTCTGCGATATGTTCATAATGATACCTGCTATCCGGCCTTGTTGGTAATCGGGCAGTTTCTGGATGCGCTGGAGAGCGGGAAGTATGACGTGGATAAGACGGCGCTTTTGATTATGCAGACCGGAGGCGGATGCCGGGCGTCCAATTATATCCATCTGCTGCGCAAGGCGCTGGAAAAGGCGGGATACAGCCAGGTGCCGGTGATTTCGTTTAATCTGTCCGGCGTGGAATATAACAGCGGCTTTTCCCTGACGCTGCCGATTGTACGCAAATGTATTGCCGGCGTGATTTATGGGGATTTGCTGATGCTTCTGAGCAATCAGATTAAGGCGTATGAGATCCATAAGGGCGATGCGAACCGGATGATTGAGAAATGGGTTGGCAGAATTACAGAACAGTTTCAGCATTCTCGGGGGTTTGCCCTGAATGCCATGAAACGGAATTTCGAGAAGATTATTGCATCCTTTGCCAAAATCCCGATCGAAAAGGTGCCGAAGGTAAAGGTGGGGATTGTAGGGGAAATTTATGTTAAATATGCCAGCTTTGCCAACAATAATCTGGAAGAATTTCTGGAAGAACAGGATTGCGAGGTGATGGTGCCGGGACTTCTGGGATTTTTGATGTTTAAGGTAGATGCCAGAATCCAGGATGTCAGGCTGTACGGGGGAAGCCGGGTCAAGTATGCGGTTGCCACCTTTTTGCTGAACTATTTCAAAAAGGTAGAAAAAGCATTTATGGAATGTGTGGACCGGTATCCGGTTTTTACCCAGCTTTCCAGTTTTGAGTCCACAAAGCCGTTGGTGGACGGCCTGATTGGGGTCGGGAACCGTATGGGAGAGGGATGGTTTCTGCCTGCGGAGATGATTGAACTGGTCAATCACGGCTATGAGAATATTGTCTGCACGCAGCCTTTTGGCTGCCTGCCGACCCATGTATGCGGGAAAGGGATGATCCATCGGATCAAGGAATTGTATCCGCAGGCCAATATAGTGCCGATCGATTACGATCCGGGCGCTACGAAAGTGAATCAGGAGAATCGGATCAAGCTGATGCTGGCTGTGGCGCGGGAGGCGATGGAACCGGGAGGCGCGTAATAACCGTATCAGAAAAAGGGCAGCTGCAGAAGGGAAACCTTTTGCGGCTGTCCTTTTTTGCATTTTCCCGGGAAAATGTATCAGCAATGTGTGCGGCCGGATTGTAATTTTTCACGGATTTGACAGCCTCGTTCGTAAGCGGCAGCCAGGTACTCCTTGGTGGACATGGCCTGGTATTCGGGGCGGCTTTGGTCGGAAACCTCCAGGGTGATGGGGCCGTTGTAATGGTAACGAAGCAGCTGGGCCGCAAACCAGTCCCAGTCCAGCACGCCGTCGAAAGGAAGCAGATGAATGTCGTCCCGGTAGTCGATATTGCCGGGTTGGGTAACTCCCTTGTTATCGTGAATATGAAGGCACATCAGGCGGTCTCCATAGAGTTTCATCATATCGATGTGCGGGGTATAGCACATATTATGGCCGATATCCCAGCAGAAGCCATGGAACGGGTCTGTGATATGATTCATGACTGCCTGCAGATGGGGGAGCGGCTCGATATTTTCAAAGCAGATATGCACCCCTAAGCTTTTGGAATAATCACAGAGCAGCCGGAAGCGCTCCAAGCCTTGCCGGGAGATGTCCGGCGCCTGGTTTCCTACTGTGGTGTGGAGGATGAATTTGTCAACCGATACCTGGCGGCAGACATCGACACAACTCTTGAGGAAGTTCAGATAATCGTCGCCGGTTTTGCCTGATTCCCACATGCGGTTAGCAAATTGATAAGGGCCGTGAACCGTCTCGAAGAATAGCTGCTGCTCTCCCGCCAGCCTGGCCCAGGATTCCAAAGGCTCAAAACCCGTGTAAACGGCAAAAAAACCATCAAACCCGGTTTCTTTTATCAAAGGAATCTGTTCTTCAACCGGAATTTTACTTCCCACGATTGCAGAAATATGGATATTTTGCATAATCTTTTCCCTTCTTTCCTGAATATATGAATGCGTTTGTTTCTCAAACCAAGGATCTTTCTCAAATCAAGGAGAGTGTATCCCTAATCAGGGAAAAAAGCAAGCGAATTTTTATTTTACATTATTTTGGTTTTGTAGAAGGACAATGTAGGATATTTAGTACATAAAAAATGTAGTTAAAATAAAGAAAAACAGGTCGGTTACAGAAAAAGATAGAAAAAATATACAATTAATCATAAAATATTTTAAAAAATATTGACGAACTGCTAAAAATATGGTAATCTAAAATTACAGAAACAAAGAAACATTTCAATAATTCTATTTTGCATTACCCTTTTAAACAATATTTATTACATAAAAAGCGTAGCGAATGGTAGGGGGCAGATGCAAGGAAAAGGAGAGAAGAGATGAAAAAAAGCGTAGCATTGTTGATGGCGGGCGTGATGGCGCTGTCACTGACGGCATGCGGAGGCGGAGGCCAGAGTGCAGAGAGCACCGCGGCTCCGGCGGGCGGCCAGAGCGAGGCCGGCAGCAGCGCTTCCGCAGGGGCGGAGGGGAAGACGAAGATTACCTTTATCAACGGCTTCACCGGCGGCGACGGTCCTTTCATGAGCAAGATTGTGGACGGTTTCAATGAGTCACAGGATCAGTATTTTATTGAGCAGCTTCAGGATTCCGATCATTACACCAAGTTTAAGGCGGACAATTTTGATATGCTGATTATCCATGCGGACTGGATTTCCACCTATCATGCCCTGGGGCTGCTGCGGGAGGTTTCCGATCTTTATGAGAAGGCAGGCATTTCCTTTGAGAATGATTTCCACCCGATCACCCAGACTTATGCCAAGTATGATGACGGGATTTTTGCATTTCCGCTGGATTTGTATGCAGAGACCTTTTTCTATAATAAGGAGCTGGTGGAGACGCCTCCCAAGAATTATGCAGATATGATTGCCCTGCGGGACAAGCTGGATTCCGAGAACAGCCAGGTATATCCCATCGGCCTGCCGCTTACCGGCGACCATCAGTGGGCCTGGATGACGGCCCTGGGGCAGTCGGGCTGCAACTGGGTTGATGGCGAACACATCAAGATGGACACCGAAGAAGTCTGTGATGCCTTTATGAAGGTTCATGACCTGATCTATGTGGATCATCTGAGCGCCGCCGGCCTGGGGGACCAGGATCATTACAATACCTTCGTAAACGAGTCCACCGACAATGCCAATGTCAAGGTTGCCATGAGTCTGACCGGCCCCTGGAAGTATGTGACGGCCAAGGAGATCCTGGGTGACAACCTGGGCATCGGAACCCTGCCCCAGATCTATGGCGATACGCCGTGCGTACCCGCAGGCGGACATACCTTTGCCGTATCTGCAGATGTGACGGATGAGAGCAAGCTGGAGGGGATCGCCGCTTTCATGAAGTATGCTTATCAGCCGGATGTGATGCTGAACTGGGCAGATTCCGGACAGGCTCCCATTCACCTGGCTACCATGGAGAAGGTAAAAGAGGAACCGGAGAAGTACCCGGTGGCGAATGTCAATTACGGAATCTTTGACGATGCCATGATTCTGCCGGCGATCTACAACATCCGCGAGCAGGTGAAATATGTGAATGCCAATGTATGGTCTTTGGTGCTTCAGACGCCAGACCTGAGTAGGGATCAGCTGATGGAAGAACTGAAGAATGCTACGGAGATTGCAATCGAACTGTCAGAAGAGTAAGGCGTGCAGCCGCTAAACCCGCCAGGGTTTCGGGCATGCCTGGGATGGGTAGGTTCCCGGGTATGCCCAGGAAGGCTGCGAGGCAGCCGGAAAGGGTAGGTAGAAGATGAAAAAGAAGACAACGACCGCCGTTTTGTTTGTACTGCCTTTTATTCTGTTTTTTATGATGTTCTGGCTGATACCCTTTGTCTATGGGATTGTGATGAGCGTAAGCAAGTACAGCCTGGTGAAGGGGAACCAGGGATTTGTAGGACTTGATAACTATATTAAGATATTGTTTTCTTCCTCCATGTACAACAAGTCCTTCTGGCTTGGCATGAAGAATACCGTGATTTTCGTGATCCTGACTACGCCGTTTCTGGTGCTGGGAAGCCTGGCGCTTGCCTTGCTGCTGGACCAGCTTCCGGACCGGGTGCGGGGGATCTTCCGGACGATTTATTTTGCTTCCTATGCGGTGTCGGTAACTGCCGTGGCAGCCGTCTTTGTATGGCTGATGAAGGGGAACGGCGGTTATCTGAATAACCTGATGATGAATCTGGGGATTATCGATAAGGCGATACCCTGGATGGAGCAGCAGCCCTTTGTATGGGTGTCTCTGACGGTGGCCACGATCTGGTGGACCGTAGGCTACAATATGATGCTGTTTGTCAATGCGCTGAACGAGATCGACACGCAGCTTTACGAGGCATCCTCCATTGACGGGGCGAATTTCTGGACGCAGCTGAGATATATTATATTTCCGGGAATCAAAAACGTATTTTTCTTTGTGCTGATGACTACCATCATCGCTTCCTTTAACGTGTATGGCCAGACAAGGCTGATGACTCAGGGCGGGCCGGGTGAGACCACAAAGCCCATGATCATGATGATCACATCCACCATCATGGACCGCAACGACCTGGGGGTGGGCAGCGCCATGACCATTCTTATGGGAATTGTAATTGTGTTATGTTCGGTGGGCCAGTATTATCTGACAAAAGAAAAAGAAGAACTCAGATAGGAGGAAGGGACTATGAGAACAAAGCAAATCAGTAAAATATTTTTGGTCATCATTGCCTGCATCGTTGCATACATATTCCTCCTGCCGCTGATGTTCATGGTATTTACCAGCTTCAAGGGGATTGCGGAGTCCGTCACTTCCACCACATTGCTGCCGAAGAATTGGACGCTGGAGAATTATCGGGAATTATTTATGAATACTTCCACGTCGCCGGTGCTGCGGTGGCTGGGGAATACGGCGATTGTCACCTGCGCCGGTACGGCGCTGCGGATTGTCACCAGCGTGCTGGCGGCTTACGCATTGGCCAGGCTGCCGGTGCCGGGAAAGAGGTTTATCCTGGTAGCGCTGATCTGGGCCATGGCGATTCCGGAGATTGTGACCTTTTTCCCGTTGTTTTATATGTTTAAGCAGATTGGCGGTCTGAACACCTTCTGGCCGTTGATCCTGCCTTCCGGGTCCGGAGTGATGTGTATTTATCTGATCTATAACTTCCTTCTGGCTTTCCCGAAAGAACTGGAGGAGGCGGGGTTCGTGGAGGGCGCCAATATTTTTCAGGTTTTGTGGCATATTGTAGTGCCATCAGTCAAGCCGGTGATAGTCACCCAGGCGTTTATCACCTTCCTGGGACTGTATAACAGCTATCTGTGGCCGTCACTGGTTATCAGCAGGAATGAGAACAGGACCATCACCCTGGGGATCGCCGCCCTGGTATTGGGCGAGAACTATACGAACCCGGGTCTTATGATGGCATCGACGGTGGTGTCGGTACTTCCGGTCATGCTGATCTTCATGTTTGCCAATAAGTATATCGTTAGAGGCTTTACACAATCGGGAATAAAATAGGAGGATCAGAATATGAGAGAAGAATATCCACGTCCGGAGTTTGTCCGGAAGGAATGGATGAACCTAAATGGCCGTTGGTCGTTTGTGTACGGTGATGAGAGGACAGAGATCGAGGTTCCTTTCGTGTGCCAGAGTGAGTTGAGCGGAATCGGAAAAAGAATTAAAGAAGATTGTGTGATATATGAACGGAAATTCAAGGTCCCGGGGGAATGGAAGAATCGGGAAGTGCTGCTTCATTTCGGTGCGGTGGATTACCGGTGCAGTGTTTTCATCAACAATCGGTGCGTGGGACATCATACGGGCGGTCAAACCTCTTTTTGCTTTGACATTACCAGATATCTGAACTGGGAGGAGGAGGCCATCCGGGTAGAGGTGGAAGACCCGCTGAAAGACGAGAGCATCCCCAGAGGCAAGCAGTTCTGGGAGGAGGAATCCAAGTTTATCTGGTATACTCCCAGTACGGGAATCTGGCAGACCGTATGGCTGGAGCCGGTGGAGAAGACCAGCCTTTGCTGGATTCATTTTACGCCGGATATCGACGAAGGGACCGTGAAGATTGATTATCAGCTTTCGGATAGTTCTGTCCTGCCTTGCCGGGTGCATGTGAAGATCCGGCTGGAGGAAACCGAGATTTTTCATGGCAATATGTTGTGCAACACGGCAAGAAACAGCCTGACGGTGGATGTTTTTCGGAAAAAAGCGATGGAGGGCGCCTTCCATTTTACGGGGAACTACTGGAGTCCGGAGAATCCGATCCTGTATGATGTGCTGGTGCAGGTGGATGAGGGGGATACGGGAAAGCCGGCGGATTTTGTGGAGGCTTATTTCGGGATGCGCAAGGTCCATGTGGAGAACGGTAAGCTGTATCTGAACAATCAACCTTATTATCAGAAGCTGCTGCTGGATCAGGGCTACTGGAAGGAGGGGCTGGTGACGGCTCCCAGGGATGAAGATTATCAGGAGGATATCCGCAAATCCAAAGCGATGGGTTTTAACGGCTGCCGGAAGCATGAGAAGGTGGAGGACCCCAGATTTTTATACTGGGCGGACAAGATGGGGTTTCTGGTGTGGGAGGCCATGGCAAGCTTCTGGTCTTATACACCTCAGGCGGCGGAGGCTTTTGTCAAGGAGTGGATGGATGTCATTCACCGGGATTACAACCATCCCAGCATTATTGTGTGGGGAATGCTCAATGAAAGCTGGGGGGTGCCCAGGATCTACAGCAACCGCCAGCAGCAGGATTTCTCCCGCGCCCTTTATTATCTGGCCAAAGGATTGGATGAAACCAGGCTGGTGATTTCCAACGACGGGTGGGAGATGACGGAGACGGATATCTGCGCTTTCCATAGCTATAAGCACGGGGAAAAGGACGAATGCGAACAGCACGCTGTTTTTAAAGAAGCATTGAAACGGGTAGACAGCCTGCATCTGGTAATGGAAAAGATTTTGTTCGCAAAGGGGAGCGAATATAAGGGGCAGCCGGTGGTGCTGACAGAGTGCGGAGGGATTGCCATCCAAAACGGGGAACAGCCGGAGACTACCATGGAAGAGGCCATCCAACAGGAAGATAAGGAATGGGGTTATACTTCAGCTTCCGAAAGCGATTTTCTGGCTGAGTATGGGCGTATCGTGGATGCGATTTATGATTCGGAGATGTTGAACGGCTTTTGTTACACCCAGCTGACGGATGTGGAGCAGGAAGCCAACGGACTTCTTACCTATGATCACCAATATAAGTTCGACCCGGAGGAAATCCGGAAAATTAATGAGCGGAAAAAATAGATTTTATCATGGTGTTTGATATAAAAGTAACAATTTTGGGGAATGGAAAATATAGATAAGTGAAAAAGCCGGCCGGAATTGATAGGGGAAATGATTCCAGCCGGCTTTATTATGTGATTATTTGTTGAAATTTTATGACAAATCATATATTTCAGAAAAGAAGACTTAAAACTATTGAAAATTTTTTAACAATCTTAAAAACACGCGGAATATGTTGAATAGTAGTAAAATGTTTGAAAAAATTTGCGAAAATACTTGATTATTTGGTAAAGATGTGCTAGTATATGTACATAGTTAAATATTAGTTCTTTGATGCAGAGAGAATAAGAGAGGCGTCAGACGGAATGGTTCAGAATAATAGCGTGCCGAAGTCTGAGGTTTCTTTTTTTGTCTCAAAGGGAAGAATGGAATCAAGAAAAGTAACTGGTTAATGTGACGGGGTATACTGTCATAGGCACTGTGCTGTCGGGGGTGGCGGCGGAATGGAGAGATTATGGTAAAGAATTTTGCCCACAGAGGCTACAGCGGGAAATATCCAGAGAATACGTTGTTGGCTTTTCGCAAGGCAATGGAAGTCGAGGGGTGCGACGGGATTGAGAACGATGTCCATTTGACAAAGGACGGGGAGGTTGTGATCATTCATGATGAATGTATTGACCGTACCTGTGTGAACGGAAAAGGGTTTATTAAGGACTATACTTTAGAGGAACTGCGAAGATTCGACGTATCGTACCGGTTTTCCGGAGAATGCGAGCCTCAGAGGATTCCGACGCTGCGGGAGTATTTTGAACTGGTGAAAGATTCCGCCCTGATTACGAATATTGAATTGAAAACCGGCGTTTTTGAATATGAAGGAATTGAAAAGAAGGTTTGGGATTTGATTCAGGAATATGGTCTGAAAGACCGGATTATCATTTCTTCCTTCAATCATTTCAGCGTGCTGAGGATGAAGAAGCTCTGCCCGGATATCAAATGCGGGCTTCTGACCGAGACCTGGCTTTATAATGCAGGAAAATATACGAAGGAAACCGGCATAGAATGCCTGCATCCGGTATATTTCAACATGACGGAAGAGGTGGTGGCAGAGGTCAAAAGCCAGGGGATTGAGATCAATACCTGGACGGTCAATGAGGAAAAAGATATCCGGACAATGATCCTCAGAGGCGTGGATTCTGTCATCGGCAACTTCCCGGAAAGAGTGACCCGAATCCGTAAGGAAATGCAGGGTTGAGAAGGGCAGAGGGGATCATTTCCGGGAAAGAGGGGAATGACCGGTCCATGCAAAATAAAAAAGTGAAAACAAGGGGTATACCCCTTGAAATAAAAGGAGGTTACAAAATGAAAAAAGCATTAAGCGTATTACTGACAGCAGCTTTGTGCCTGTCTCTGGCAGGCTGCGGCGGCGGAAACAAAAGCGAGGCTCCGGCAGCGCCGGCGACTGACGCACAGGGAGGGGCAGACAGCGCAGGCGGAGAAGCGGCAGCGCCGACAGATGATTATCATCTGGTATTAAAACTGAGCCATGTATTCGCTCCGGAAGAGCAGCTGACCAAGACCATGGACAGTATCTGCAACAATATTAAGGAGAGAACCAACGGCGCGATTGAGATTCAGCATTTCCCGCAGGGCCAGCTGGCCACCTACAAGGATGGCGTGGAGCAGGTAGTTCGCGGCGCGGAGTTTATCTCTGTTGAGGACCCGTCCTATCTTGGCGACTATGTTCCGGATTTCAACATTCTGGCCGGCCCCATGCTGGTGAATTCTTTTGACGAGTATGAGTATCTGCTGGAGAGCGACGAAGTGAAGGAAATGTTCCAGGCGGCAGAGGAGAAGGGCATCAAGATCCTTTCCCTGGATTACATTTTCGGCTTCCGCAGCATGATGACCAATAAAGTGATCACCACTCCTGAGGATATGAAGGGCCTGAAGATCCGTACACCCGGAAGCCAGCTGTATGTAGATACCCTGAATCACATGGGAGCTACCGCGACCCCTCTGGCCTTCTCCGAGACTATCTCTGCAGTACAGCAGGGCGTTGTGGACGGGTTGGAAGGGACCATCGACGCTTATGCCACCAACGGAAGCGCTGAGGTTGCCAAGAACATGGCTCTGACCAAGCATCTGCTGGGCGTATGCGGCGCTTACATCAGCGTGGATGTATGGAACAAGATTCCGGCAGAGTATCAGGAGATCATCCAGGAAGAGTTCACCAAGGGCGCGGAAGAGATGGTGAAGAACATTTCTGAGGGCGAGGCTGCTACCAGGGAGAAACTGGAAAAAGAGATGGGTATCACCTTCAATGAAGTAGACAGCGAAGCTTTTGCCAAGACTGTTGAGCCGATTTATGCCAACATGAAGGATGTAACACCAGGACGTTACGAGAGATTCAAAGAGATCATCGCAGAGATGCCGAAATAGGATGTCTGATTGAGGGGAGGAGTCCACTCCTTCCCTTCTCTTTATCTTAGAGAGGAAAGTGAACATGAATAAAACGGTTAAATTTGTCTGGGATCATTTCGAGGAGGTATTGGCCGGCGCATTTCTTATGGTTACCACTATACTGGTTCTCGTAAATGTATTCCTCCGCTATTTTATGAACACAGGGCTTTATTGGAGCGAAGAGGTTGTTACCAGCTGTTTTGTATGGAGCGTATTTCTGGGTGCGGCTTCCGCATATAAGCGGAGGGCTCATCTCGGCGTGGATATTCTGGTGGAAAAGCTTCCTGTAGTGGCCCGGAATATAGTGAGAGTATTGGTTCAGCTGGTGCTTTTGTTTACCAATGCTTATCTGCTTTACCTGAGCATCGTTTTCGTACGCCTGTCTTATATTAAGCCCACAGCGGTATTGGGCGTATCTTCTGCCTGGGTAAGTTCTTCCTTGATTGTAGGTTTTGGTTTGATGACCCTTTATTCGGTGATGCATTTAATATCCTGCATACGGGGGATGGCAGGCAAGGGAAAGGAGGAGGCATAGATGGCATTTTTACCGGTTATTGTAGTATTTATTTTGTATTTTTCAGGAATACCCATCGCATATGCCCTGTTTGCAGCGTCTCTGATGTATTTCGGAGTGCTGAATACAGGTTCTCCTACGGATCTGGTTTTGCAAAAGTTCATTACCAGTACCCAGTCCTTCCCCATGCTGGCTATTCCTTTCTTTGTCATGGCAGGTTCGATCATGAACTATGCAGGTATCAGCACCAAGCTGATGAGTTTTGCTGACGTGCTGACCGGCCATATGCAGGGAGGGCTGGCCCAGGTAAACGTACTGCTCAGTATGCTGATGGGCGGTGTATCCGGTTCTGCCAATGCGGATGCCGCCATGCAATGTAAAATGCTGGTTCCGGAGATGGAAAAGAGAGGTTACAGCAAGGGATTTTCCGCTGCAATTACAGCTGCCTCCTCAGCAGTTACCCCGGTAATTCCGCCGGGAATCAACCTGATCGTGTATGCTTTGATTGCAGGCGTTTCCGTGGGTAAGGTCTTCATGGCAGGTTATGTTCCGGGAGTCTTCATGGCCATCTGTCTGATGCTTGCCGTACATATCATTTCCAAGAAGAGAAACTATGCCCCCAGCCGGGAGAAGCGGGCCACGGCAGGAGAGCTTCTTCATCAGGCCATTGATTCCATCTGGGCCCTTCTCTTCCCCTTTGGCATCATCCTGGGACTGAGAATCGGTCTGTTTACTCCCTCTGAGGCTGGTGCGGTGGCAGTGCTTTATTGTACCATCGTAGGGGTATTTATCTACAGGGAACTGAAACCGGAGCATTTCCCCAAGGTAATCCGGGAGACGATTGAGGGTACCAGCAGCGTTATGCTGATCATTGTAGCGGCTAATGTGTTTGGCTACTATATGAGTTGGGAGAGGATTCCTCAGATGCTGACCGAACTGCTTTTGGGAATCACTCAGAATAAGTATGTGATGCTCATGATTATCAATGTGCTGCTGCTGATTCTGGGAATGTTCCTGGAAGGCGGCGCGGCCCTGATCATTCTGGCGCCCCTGTTGGTCCCGGTGGTAAAAGGCCTTGGGGTTGACCTGGTACATTTTGGATTGGTCTGTATCGTGAATATCATGATCGGCGGACTGACGCCGCCCTTCGGTTCCATGATGTTTACCTGCTGCTCCATCACCGGATGCGAACTGGGAGAGTTTGTGCGGGAGTGCATTCCCTTTATTATCGCCCTTTTGGTGGCGCTGATTATCGTAACCTACTTCCCGGCATTGACTATGTTTGTGCCGAATCTGTTGTATGGTTAAAAGGGGGATTTTTTGAAAAACAGGCAGGGGGGTCTCTGTCTGTTTTTTTGTGAAAGGGGTACGCAATTTTGTGATAGAGGTACGCAAGCGGGTGGGGGGATCGGGGAAGAGGCCGGGCCTGGCAAGGTTCGGCTCCCGTTTCGGGTCAGCTGTCTCTAAGGCAAAAAGATGGCAGTCACGGTAAGGTGTTCATACGCAGCCGTGTCTTCGCACGTTGCTGCTACAGCAACATATTCGTACAACTGCCGTCTTTTTGCCTAAGATACAGCAAGACCCTGCAAAAGTCGCCGAACCTTGCCAGGCCCGGCCTCTTCCCCGATCCCCCCACCCGCTTGCTGGTTATTGGCTTTGCTATGAGTGTAATTGAAATTCGCGGCATTGAAAGGTAAGGTGACTTTTATGGATGAAATTATTAGAAAGCGTGAAATTCCGCCCATGCCGGAGGGTATCAGGATTCAAATGGCTAGCTATGGGGCGTTGCCTGGCCAGGAAATCAGTGACATTTCTGAGTCGGGCGTTCAGGATATTGTGAAAAAAGTCCGCACTGGGAAATATCATAGTGTGATGATGTCTCCAGATGAATACAACGAGGACGGATACTTGATCATGGAATCCTCTCCCGATTTGATTTTTCTACAAATCTGGGACGCCGAGACGGAGACAGCTTGGAGCTGCTTTGACCCGGCGCTTTTGGACTCCGATGAGGAGGCTCCCATTGAGCCAAGCGATGGACAGTCCGTTTTTCCTTTGAAATGCACCATGAAGGATCGGGAATTAGCGGCAAAATGTGTGGAATGGTATGCACACACATGCGAACCGTATCCTGGTATGGACTGGTTAAAGAACACAGATGAATAATAAAAAATCATGCAAAAGAAGCAGTACACCAAACAGAAACTATATACAAAGAAAAAACACCCCCTCTGGAAAAAACCAAAAGCAAGCACCCACACCAAGCGAGAAAGAGTACCCAAAAACAGGCCAGGGGTTGGCAGGGTTTGGCGACTTTTGGAGGGACTTAGTACTTCCTGGGCAAAAAGACGGCAGTTGTACGATACCGTGGAAGTAGCAGCAACGTGCGAAGACACGGCTGCGTATGAACACCTCACCGTGACTGCCGTCTTTTTGCCCTGGAAGCACTTGCCCCGGAAACG
>CAMSTY010000046.1 GCA_947063875.1 uncultured bacterium | reverse complement strand
GGCGAGAAAAATAGCGATGACTATTTAGATAAATATCAACGGTACATTACACTAGATTATAGGCGATATTTTGTCGTTCAAACCATCACCCCATCATCAAGTGTGCCACCGCCACAGGATTATCCTCCGGAAAGGATTGGACACATATCAGAATATCTTTTATATACTGTTCGGTAACACCCAATTCTTCTGCAATAGAGGCAGCTGTCCGGCCCTGGCAGGACAAAGCGGTTGCCTGGCGTACCAGTTGGGCGATACGGGCAATTTCCTGCTGTGCCGTGGTTTTGCCGGTTTCCAGGACAGGGTTTTGGATGTCCTTTGCAAGGCCAGAGCCTGTTTCTGACAATATTTCATGTGTATTTTCTATAAAATCTTCCAGTCTTAGTTCTTTGCCAGGGGTGCTTTCCTGGTAATAATCTTCGGAAAGGTCCCAGTCTTGTGACGGATTTTTTGCCGTATCGGTCATAGCTGCCTCCTGATGTGAGAAGTGTTAATAAATGTTTGATCTACGTTTTCGTGAAATGTCTCGCGAAGCGTTTCCAATTATTATATCATGCTGCCTTGGATATGCAAGGAAAAATGTTTTTTATTTTATACCTGCCACCCAAAATGTAATTGAATTCTGCTAAAGATGATGGTAAAATATATCTGAAATCCAAAGAACGTAGACATTGATGGAGCAGCAAGAAAAAGGGAGATACAAAAATATGAGCAATTATTCCTACAGCAAAGAGATTAATCAGAACAATGTTGTATTTCGCGAATTTGACCTTGAGAGTATCAAAAAGATGTTCACGAAAATATTTGAGGCTTATAATCCCAGGATAAAAGAGGAGAATTTTGATTCTTTCTGTGAGGATTTTTATGATTTGGCGAAAGAGATTCCGGCGTCGAATGAGCGGATGTGGCGCATGATTATCACGGATATGTTTTTCAGCTATGATGAGAAGGGGTATTTGAAGGAAGCGGCGGAGGATAATGGGATTAAGCGGCGGCAGTTTGCGATTATAGCAAGTGTGATTATCAGCAAGTTACGGGCCGGTCATTAAGCGGCGAAAAGGACAAACCAGGTTTGCCAGAATCGGGATACCGATGTGGGAGACCTGGTTTGCTGCTTGTTTGGGATAGATACTCTCAGCCGCAGGAGTGTTCTTTGCAGGAATGTCCGTGGTCGTGGCTATGATGTTCACAATGGACATTGGGATCGTAGGCAAGGGTTCCGGCAAGAAGGGCTTTTACTGCTTCATCTGCGCTGCCGGAAACGCCGCCGAAAAGCCGGATGCCGGCCTGCACAAGCATGCTTTGCGCACCGCCGCCGATGCCGCCGCAGATTACGGTATCTACATTGTGGCTGCTCAGGAAACCGGCCAGGGCGCCATGGCCGCTTCCTGCGGTGTCTGTTACCTGTTCGTGCACGATCTTTGTTCCTTCAACGTCGTAGAACTTGAATTGTTCCGTATGTCCGAAATGTTGAAAAATGTTTCCGTTTTCGTAAGTTACTGCAATTCTCATAATGTGTTCTCCTTTCTGTAGCGAGGATAAATATTAATATATTAACATTGAAAAAGATGGTTTGTCAAGAGGCGGATGGGGTGCGACACGAATAAAACGAAAGATAAAACAGCGGCTCAAAACCAGAATATAATTTAGGAAATAGTGTTTGGAAATATTAAAGCTGGGTGGATGGTCATTGTAGTGTTTCGCAAGAGATTGTGATAAAATATATATGCCTGTATTTACCTGACGATCCAGTAGAATAGGCAATGAAATTAGATATTTATTGTATTGCGCACGCACAATGTATTGACGTTGCACATACTGGATAATATTGTAAAGGAAGGAGTTGATATTATGGCAACAACTGATATAACAATGAGAATGGATGAGGATTTAAAATCTCAGCTTCAGGAACTTGCTTCTAATCTTGGTATGGATATGACTGCTTTTTTATAATATCAGCAAGGCAGGCAGTAAGAGAACAAAGAATACCATTTGCGATTTCTATGGATGTACTTAATGCAGATACAATCAGGGCCATTGATGATGTAAGACATGGAAGAAATTATTCAAAAAATTGCAAAGGACGAACCGCTGCCAGAGAAAAATAAAGATCACTCTCTCAGTGGAGATTATATTGGATGCAGAGAATGTCATATCACACCAGATTGGCTCCTGATTTATGAAATCGACAATGGAGAATTAATATTATACTTGACGAGAACAGGAACATATAGTGATTTATTTTAATTTGAATAAGGAAGAAGGTAGAAAGCATTTGGAAAACAAGATCCAGATGCTTTTATTATACAAAAAATTACATATTTAAGGATAAGTAGGGAATCGTCTGCATTTACAGCAGGAAAGGCATCGCCGTATGGCGTCTGTGACCGAGACAATGCTGCGTAAGATACTGGCAAATGCAAAGATTCGTCCTTTTAAGATATCTTACTGCTGCGAAAGACGTGCCCCGGATTTTGATTCCAAGATGCACGATGCCCGTGTTATTTATAAACAGCTTTCCCTGCAGTTTGACGAGGTAGGGAAGCTTCGGGTTTTTGAAGGGATGCCGGGACTATGAATCGGTACGTCTGGGCACGCTGTCACTGCTTGCAGACATTGACCTGCTTACCGGCGAAGCAGTCCTCCTTGTAAACCCGGCCCACAAAAGCTTGGATTTCGTCCGCTTCCTGAAGATTCTGAATGGGAAATGCCCTGCTGGCGATAAAATACGCCTCATCCTTGAATATCATTCTGCCCATACCTCAAGGGAGACGCAGGAATGCCTCATACAGTGCCTGGAAGATTTGAATTTGTATTTACGCCAACCCCTGGCTCCTGGCTGAACATGGTGGAAGGTTTCTTCAGCAAGTTCACAAAGCAGATGCTGACTGGCATCAAGGTTTCAGGCAAAGAAGACATTAGTCAGATCGTATATGAAGTTGTAAACCATAAAGCGGCCAATACGTGTGATAAGGATAAGCGTGCTCCCAAGTCCCGAACAAGGAAGTGTCAGGGGCCGGACAAGCAGGAGTAATAAAACATAGTTTTATTTAAAGTGGATTGTAGTAGGCAAAGTTACACTATTGGAATGCGATAGATATTTGATATCTGCAGAATTTTCCTGTATAATATTCAGAAAAATAATATTAAAAAAAGGAAGGAAAAAATGAGGGAGTTGTTATGATCAGGGATTATATTTATGATGTCAGCGGGGACTGGCCGGGAAATGTTTATCTTGCAGTGGGAGAGGCGAACATCCTGTTTGATGCGGGGATGGCCTGCTGCGGAGAGCGGATGGCAGAGCGTATAGCATCGGTTTTACAGGGAAGAACTTTGGACTATGTGTTTTTGACGCACAGTCATTTTGATCATGTCTCGGGGGTTCCTTACATTAGGAAGAGATGGCCCAAGGTGAAGGTCTGCATAGCGCCCCATGGGAAATATATTCTGGACAAGGCCTCTGCTTTGCGCAGAATCCGGGAGATGAATGAGGCGGCGGCATCGGATCAAGGGATAGAAACGCTGCAGTACCGGGACGAGGACTTGTATGCAGATGATGTGCTGGAGGATGGCCAGATTTTCCGGCTTGGGGAGTGGGAGATTACGGCGATGGAGACGCCAGGACATACGCGGGACAGTTTTTCGTTTTTGGTTGAACGCGAGGAATGTAGGCAGAAAATATTGGTGTGTGCGGAGACCGCAGGGGTATATATGGAAAGGGTTTATTTAAGTCCTTGCTTTCTGTTGGGTTATCACATGTCAATGGATTCCATCAAAAAGATGCGGCAGGCAGGTGCGGACCTGCTGCTTTTTGCGCATTCTGGTTTTGCGCCGGAGGAGAATGTGGAAGACGCCTGGAATCGCTGCATCGCGGAGCATGAACAGGCTTTGCGCCGGATTCGCGCAGAGGGAGAACGCGATATCCCTATGGAGGATAAGATAAAAAATCTTGCAGAGTATTATTGGCCGGAAAGCATACGAAAGTATCAGCCCTATCAGGCGTATTTTGTGAACATGAAAAGTATGTTGGAAAAGGTTGGAATGGAGTCATGGCCAAAAGAGACAGAATGAGAAGAAGAATCGCGGCGGCAGGCTTTGCCATAGCTGTTGTATTGGCGGCGGCAGTGGGATGCCAGAGAAAGGCAAATGATGAACTGCCGGGGGAAACGGCTGTTGTGCGGGAGCACGAGAAGGAGAGCCGCCCTTCACCAGAAGAGTCCTCAGCCGATGTGCCGGAAAAAGGCAAAGAGGACAGTTCAAGAGAAAGTATAAAAGAGAGTACAAGAGAAAGTACAAAAAAGAGTACAAGAGAAAATACAGAAGAAAGATCAAGAGAAAACACAGAAAAAAGTTCAAGAGAAAACACAAAGGAAAATACAAAAGGAACCACTGTCAAGGCAGAGGCACCGGAAGAATGGATGCAGGAAGCATCTTTTATCTCGGATGATATGGCGCCGGCACGGGCGGAGGGATTTGTGGAACTGGCCGAGGCGGTGCCGGATGTGATCCAGGAGATCCGTTACTATTCCACTTATAATTTTGTCGGAGAGCGTATTGACGGCTACGAAAGGCCGGTCGCACTGCTCACAAAAGAGGCGGCTTCTGCCTTGAAACTTGTGAGCGATGATGTGATGGAACAGGGTTACCGGTTAAAAGTTTACGATGCTTACCGCCCACAGAGGGCAGTGGATCATTTTGTGAGATGGGCTAAGGATGTGGAGGATACCCGGATGAAGCCTTACTTTTATCCGGAGATAGACAAGAACAGGCTTTTTGATCAAGGATATATCAGTGCAAGATCCGGCCATAGCAGAGGGAGCACGGTTGATCTGACTTTGTTTGATATGAAGACGGGGAAAGAGGCGGATATGGGCGGCGTTTTTGATTATTTCGGTCGGATTTCGCATCCGGATTATGTGGGAGAACTGACGAAAGAACAGCAAAATAACCGCAATATTCTCAGGGCAGCGATGATGCGCCATGGTTTTAAGCCGATAAGTACAGAGTGGTGGCATTTTACCCTTCGGGAGGAACCCTATCCAAATACTTATTTTGATTTTCCGGTTAATTGAATCATAATGGTGAAAAATAGGCGTAGATCTGTCTGGGACGGATGTGCGCTTGTTTTTTTCTTCTATGTTTTATTCATGATTTTTCTATGCATGCTTCTTCTATAAACATGTTACTTCTATAGCATATTTCGCAGTACCAGATGATTTGCGTGTGAATATTATTGAAAAGTTATTGACATATAATACTATATGATATATAATATAGAAAAATAAATAATATTATAAAATAAAACAGATTTGGAACAGGAGAGAAATCATGGTATTTAACACAGGAGCGGCGCTTTTGGATGCGATCGTATTGGCGGTCGTATCGCGGGAGCAGCAGGGGACTTATGGCTATAAGATTACCCAGGATGTCCGAAGAGCCATTGATATCTCGGAATCCACTTTATACCCGGTGCTGCGGAGGCTTTTAAAGGAGAACTGCCTGGAAAGTTATGATCTGGCAATTGACGGCAGAAACCGGAGATATTACCGGATTACGGAGAGCGGGAGGCTGCAGTTGAACCTGTACCGTGGAGAGTGGAGTATTTATTCCCAGAGGATTTCCAGGATACTTGAGGAGGCAGACTGATGGACAGAAAGGATTTTATGAAGGAATTGGAGTATCTTTTGCAGGATATTCCGGAGGAAGAAAAGGGTGATGCGATCGCCTATTATCGGGATTACCTGGAGGATGCGGGAGATGAGCATGAGAGCGATGTGATTCGGGAATTCGGCAGTCCGGAGCGGGTGGCGGCGATTATTCGGGCAGATCTGGGAGGGAACCTGGAAGAGGGGGGAGAGTTTACGGAGAGCGGATATCAGGATGAGCGGTTCCGGGACCCCAGATACCAGGTGGCAGAACGCCAGAAAATGCAGAACGATGACAAAGGATGGCAGGAAGGCGCAGCAGGAGGCAGCAAAGAGAAGCAAAGGGGAGGGTTTCGGATGGAGAGAGGCTTTTTGGCGAAGGGAAGTCCGGCGAGCAGGGTGTTGAAGGTGATTCTGATTCTGGCATTGTTTTGCATGGTTTCGCCGGTTCTGTTGGGGATTGGCGGAGGGATTGCCGGTGTTGCTGCTGCGGCCTTTGTGTTTATATTGGCGCTGATCCTGCTGGCGGGAGTCCTGACGGCGACGGCGTGGATTGGCGCGGTGGCGTTGCTGGCGCTGGGCGGCGGGATGTTGTTTGCCTACCCGTGGAGCGGGGTGCTTCTGATCGGCTGCGGGGTTTTTGTGATGGGGCTGGCGTTTTTGGGCGTTGCCGTTTCGATCCTGATATATGGAAAGCTGATCCCGTTTATGATCTGCAGCGTGGTTAACAGTTTGAACCAGTTATTATATCGAAGAAGGAGGGACAGGACTTGAAGAGGCTGGTAAAATGGACAATGATTCTCTCGGCAGTCTTTTGCCTGCTGGGGATAGGGATTATCACAGCAGGGGCTGTGATGGATGGCGGACGGCATCTGAGAAAGGCGTTGAGAATGGCAGACCGATGGGACGGTTGGCACGAGGACTGGGAGGACTGGGAGGATCGGTGGGAGGATCGATGGGAGAATGAGAAATTTCCGGATGATCCAGAGAGGGCGGCTGTGTCAAAGGCAGAAGGCTCGGATAAAGCGGCCGTGCCAAAGGCAGAAGATCCAGGTAAAGTGTCCGCGTCAGCGGCAGAAGAAAGTGTTCTCTATGAGAATATCCGGGAGTTAGAGGCGGAGGTGGCCGGAATCGTGAGTTTTCAGGAATCGGATGAACTGGGCAGCGGGCAAATGATGATTATAAAAAGCCAGGATGGGGAAGACTATGAATATTTTCAGGAGGGAGGCACCTTAAAAATCCGTTCTCCCCGAAGCCGCCAAAGAAGCAGCAATGCTTCCAGGAATACGATTGTGATCCGGGTCCCGGCCAGGAGTAATCTGCAGGAGATCGATATAGAGGTGACAGCCGGAGAATTTTTGGCGGACATCATGCGGTCGAAGGAACTCTCCCTGCAGGCAAAGGCAGGGGTGATAGAAGTAAAACAGAGCGAGTGTGACAAATTGGAACTGGAAGCAGATGCCGGATATATTGTTTGCCGGTCAGATGTGTCCAAAGAGGTATCGGCAGACAGTGACCTGGGTTCGATTGAACTGTTTTTAAAAGGGAAAAAAGAAGATTTTAATTATGAACTGGAATGTTCAGCCGGAAGCATTGCCCTGGAGGGAAGCCAATACCAGGGATTGCATCAAAAGGAAAAGATTGACTATGCAGCGAAGAAGAAAGCGGAACTGGAATGTTCGGCCGGAAGTATTGTTGTGAACTATTATGAGGAAACAGAGTAAAAGACGAAAGGATGAGTGAAGATGGATAGAGATAAGAAGTTATATCGTTCCGGAAGAGATAAGATGATATGCGGAGTGTGCGGGGGGCTGGGAGAATATCTCAATGTAGACCCGACTTTGATCCGGCTTGCCTGGGTCCTTCTGACGTGCTGGGCCGGCATGAGTATTCTGGCCTATCTTGTGGCGGCGATTATCATTCCGCTGGAGCCGGGGTATTGAAGCAGGATGAATAAGATAAAGTGACACCGGGCATACTCCTTTTATGGAAATTTTGCGGAAGCAGGGAAAGGAGTATGCTTTTATTATGCCAAAAAGTAAAAAAACCAAAAAACCGTTTGATATAAACAATATGACGCCGGAAGAGCAGCTGAAGTTTGAGATTGCTGAGGAACTGGGACTTGGCGCAAAGGTGTTAGCGGACGGATGGAGGAGCCTGACCTCCAAGGAAAGCGGCAGGATTGGCGGATTGATTACCAAGAGAAAGCGGGAAATGAAAAACAAAGACCAGTCGTGACCAGTTTGTGGCTAAAATTTGTGATAAAAATTTGCGACTAAAGCAAAGTTTGCGGCTAAAAGCGGAAATGCTTGCCAAAACAGGAAAAATTCCTTATAATTGAAAAAATGGAACCTGAGCATGGGGGGATGTGAGGATGGGGGAACAGCTAAGAAGCGGATATACCACTGGAACCTGTGCGTCGGCTGCAGCCATGGCTGCAGCCGTTTTTGTGTTGCAAAGAATCCGGGGCAATGTGACGGCAGCAGATTGTTCCGGGATGACAAAGGGAATGCCGGCAACGGTGCGCGTTTGTCTGGCAAATGGTACAAAAGCGGATTTTTCGCCGGAATACGGGAAAGCCTGGGAAGGCGCAAGGGAATGTGAAAACTGGTGCCGGGTGAAAAAGGACGCAGGGGATGACCCGGATGTGACGGACGGGGTCTGGGTGTATGCCGGGGTATTTCCGGTTTCTGAGGATGCGTTCTTGAAACTTTGCCGGGAAGGGGCAGGATATTTGCTGCAGGAATATCCGCGGCTTTATCTAAACGGCGGTTTGGGGATTGGCATAGCACAAAAGGAGGGACTTTCCTGCCCGGTCGGTCATTTTGCGATCAATCCGGTTCCCCGCAGGATGATCCTGAAAGCGGTGGAGAGCGTATGCCGGGAAATGGCATATGAGGGATACCTGGAGATCCGGGTTGCGGTTCCGAAAGGGGTGGCGCTGGCAGAAAAGACGTTTAATCCCCGACTGGGAATTCAGGGCGGGATCTCTATCCTGGGGACGACCGGAATCGTGGAGCCGATGAGCGAGCAGGCGCTGCAAGAGACGATTCGTCTGGATATCCGGATGAAGCTAAGGGCAGGAGAAGAGGTGCTCTTGCTGACACCGGGAAATTATGGAGAGTCGTTTTTGGAGGAGCGGCTGGGAGTGCCGGTGGGAGAGGCCGTCAAATGCAGCAATTTTATCGGGGATTCTGTGGGTTTTGCTGTGGAAGAAGGATTTAAAAAGCTCTTGCTGGTGGGTCATATCGGAAAGCTGGTGAAGGTGGTATGCGGGGTCAAAAATACGCATTCCCGTTACGGCGATCACAGGATGGAAGGGATGAGGCTGCTGGCAGAAGCGGTGATGGGAGGGGTTGCAGAGAGGATCGGGAACGCCAATACCACGGAAGAGGCCGTAGGATGGCTGAAAGAATACAAAATAGCAGATGAGGCAATGTTTCTTGCGGCAGAGAAAGTGAAATGGCATCTGGAGCGGTGGAGCGGCGGAAAACTGGAAGCGGAGGTTGTGGTGTTTTCTTCGATTCATCGGGTGGTGGGAGAGACGAAACAGGCAAGGGGTTTTTTGCGTCTGTGGAAAGGAAGGGTATGAAGCTGGCGGTGATCTGTTTTACCAGAACCGGAGTAAACTGGTGCGGGCATTTGGTGAAAAGGTTCCGGGAATCCGGGACAGAGTGTGAAGGCTATGTGCCGCCAAGATTTTTTGAGGAAACCGCGGAAAAGCAGCCGGGATTGAATCCGCAGAAAGAATTGCTGAAGGAATGGACGCGGAGACAATTTGAAAAAGCGGACGGATTGATTTTTATTGGCGCGGCCGGAATCGCCGTGCGGGCAATTGCGCCTTTTGTGCATGATAAGCTGACGGACCCGGCGGTTGTAGTGATGGATGAGGCCGGGCGCTATGCCGTCTCATTGTTATCCGGCCATGTGGGCGGCGCCAATGGGCTGGCCAGGATGGTGGCAGAATTTTGCGGGGCAGAGCCGGTTATTACTACAGCGACGGATGTGAACAAAAAAACGGCGATTGACGTCTGGGCCTCAAAGAGAGAACTGGTGATCGGGGAGCGGGAACAGATCAAACAGGTGGCAGCCGCTTTTCTGGAAGACAGGCCGGTGGGATTTTTCAGTGATTTTGATTTGCAGGAGGAAGCGCCAGAAGGGTGTGTCCGGAAAGTGGCAGGAGAAAGCAATATATGGCTGACCATAAGGACAACGCCAGAACCCCAGGATGCCATTTTGAGAGAACTGGCCGGACAGGGGAAGGTTCTGAGGCTGATTCCCCGGATATTGACGGTTGGCATCGGATGCCGGAGGGGGATCGCAAAAGAACAGATCGGTCAGCTGGCAGAGCAGATTCTGGCACAGGCAGGACTGGAGAGGATGGCTGTGGCCAGACTGGCCAGCATCGACCGGAAAAAAGAAGAAAAGGGGATTTGTGAATTGGCCAGGGCGTGGCAGGTCCCTTTTGTGACGTTTCCGGCGGAGGAACTGGAGAAGGTGCAGGAGCCTGTGGAAGAATCTGCGTTTGTCCGCCAGGTGACCGGGACCGGGAACGTGTGCGAGCGGGCGGCTCTTGCCGGAGCCGGGCCGGGCGGCAAGCTGCTGGTCGGCAAACAGGCCCAAAACGGAGTGACGGTGGCAGTGGCGGCAGGCATATGGCGCAAAACCTACACAGAGCAAAGGAAAAAGTAGAATGGCAGAAGTGATTATCTTTGGAGGGACGTCAGAGGGAAGGGAACTGGCGGAATATGCAGCTTTGAGGGAGATTCCCACGCTGCTGAGCGTGGTGTCGGAATACGGGAAAAAGCTGGCAGGAGATCGGGAAGGACTGTCCGTGCGCTGCGGGGCTTTGGATGAGTACGGGATTGCCAGTCTGCTGAAAAGGGAGAAACCGCGTCTGGTATTGGACGTCACCCATCCGCATGCCGTGGAGGCTACCGCGCAGATTAAGGCCGCCTGTATGCGGACAGGAGTCCGCTGCCTGCGGGTGCTTCGCGGACAGGAAGAAATACCGCCCGCAGGGGAAAAGGCAAACGGCCGGATTTTTTTTGTACATACGCCGCAAGAGGCACGGGAGATTCTGGCTTTTGACGAGGAACCGGTGCTTCTGACTACCGGCAGTAAGGAACTGGCTGTTTTTTTGGAAAATCCGCAGCTAAGGGGACGGATTTTTGCCAGGGTCCTGCCGGACAGCCGGGTGCTGGCGGAATGTGAGAGGCAGGGCCTGGGCGGACAGCAGCTGATTGCTATGCAGGGGCCGTTTTCAGAAGAATTGAATTGCGCGCTGATCCGGTCTGTGAAAGCCGGATGGCTGGTGACAAAGGAATCCGGCAGCCGGGGAGGATATTCGGAAAAACTAAGGGCCGCGGCAAAATGCAATATCCGCACTATTGTGATTCAAAGGCCGGAGCAGGAAGCGGGGATATCCGTGGAAGAGGCCAGATCGGAACTGGTTCGCCTAAGCCAAAAAAGAGAATTGTTTCTGATTGGCATGGGAATGGGAGCCGGAAACCAGCTGACGCTGGAGGCGCTGGAGGCGCTAGGGCAGAGCGAGGCAGTGCTGGGAGCCGCCCGCATGCTGGAGGATGTGGAAAGATGGACAAAAGGGAAAATCCGAGAGAAAATCTATCTGGCAGATGAGATAGCCCGATGGATTCGCAGACATCCGGAATATGCCCGGATTGCAGTGGTTTACTCCGGAGATACCGGGTTTTACAGCGGCTGCGCCCCTTTGCTGAAAAAACTGGAAAGGGATCAGATCCAGTCTGGCCAAAGGGAGTTTCAGGTTCATGTTCTGGCGGGGATCTCCACGATGTCCTGCCTTTGTTCCCGCTTAGGCCGTTCCTGGGAGGAGATTCGTCCGGCAAGCATCCATGGGAGGGAATGTGATATTAAGCAGTTGCTGCTGAGGTCTCCGAAGGTGTTTTTGCTTTTGGGAGGTGAGGAGACTCTGGGAAGACTCTGCAGAAGGCTGGTACAGGAAAACCTGGGAAACGTAAAGGTATCGGCAGGTATCCGCCTGGGATACTCCGATGAGAAGATTGTGACAGGAAAAGCAGAAGAACTGTGCGGGCGGGAGGAAGATTCCCTGGCAGCGGTGATTCTGGAGAGACAGACAGGAGAACAAGAAGATGAATGACAATCATTTTATCCGCGGCAGCATTCCCATGACAAAAAGCGAGGTGCGGGCGGTTTCGCTGTCAAAACTGGAACTGAAGAGAGACAGTATCCTCTATGATGTCGGAGCCGGGACAGGGTCGGTGGCGATAGAAGCTGCCTTGTATGCAGAAAAAGGGCATGTGTATGCGGTGGAACAGAAAGAGGAGGGCTGCCGCCTGGCCCGTCAGAATCAGGAGAAGTTCGGAGTGGAAAATCTGACCGTGCTGGAGGGAATTGCGCCGCAGGCGCTGGAAGGCCTCCCGGCCCCGGACAGGGTCTTTATCGGCGGGAGCGGCGGGAAGCTGGCGGATATTCTGAACCTGGCATGGAAGAAAAATCCCCTGGCGCGGGTCGTGATCAACGTGATTGCACTGGAGACGCTGGCGGCGGTGGGAGAAGTCTTAAAAAGCCGCAGATGGGAGGCGGAGATTGTCAGCGTTCAGGTGGCGAGGGCAAAAAAGATGGGGGGTTATCATCTGATGCAGGGGCAGAACCCGGTTTATATCATTACCATCGACCCGGCTGAAAACGGCGGGGAGGGTTGAAGATGCTGCACCTAATCACCGGGGGAAGCGCGAGCGGAAAGTCTCTTTATGGAGAACGGATGGCGGTGGAAACCCAAAAAGCATTTCGGTATTATCTGGCCACGATGCGTCCATGGGGAGAAGAGGGCCGCAAGCGCGTGCTCCGGCATCAGGAGCAGCGGGCAGGAAAGGGTTTTGAAACGATGGAGGCATACCATTGCCTGGAAATGAGGGCATTGCAGACAAAGAGCCGGACTGACACGGTGATTTTGCTGGAATGTATGTCAAATCTGGTAGCAAACGAGTTGTTTGAGGCAGGAGGCAGCGATGAGGAGATCGCGCGGCGGATTCAGGAGGGAATCCGGTATTTGCAAAGGTGCGCCGAAATTGTGATTGTGGTGACAAACGAGGTGTTTTCGGATGGGGCAGAGTATGAGGCGGAGACCATGCGTTATATCCGTCTTCTGGGGCAGGTCAATCAGAGGCTGGCATCCATGGCAGACCAGGTGACGGAGGTGGTTTACGGAATTGCTGTCCGCATAAAAGAAGGTTCAGAGGAAAGGTAGAAAAAAGATGGCAAAGACAGGACGTACGATTTATGAAAGCCTTGTGATTGCTTTTTCCATGTATTCCCGGATTCCTATGCCAAGGGTGGAATGGACAGAAAACGGCATAAAATATGCGCTTTGTTTTTTTCCTTTGGTGGGAGTAGCGATCGGTGCGGTGATGACGGGTTTTTCCAGGCTGGCGCAGCGGAGCGGGCTGGGAATACTGGCATATGCCTGTATGGGAACGGCAATCCCGATTCTTCTTACAGGGGGTATCCATATGGACGGATTTTTGGATACGGCGGATGCCCTTGGTTCCTGCCAGCCGGCCAAGCGGAAACTGGAGATTATGAAAGATCCTCACACAGGGGCTTTTTCGGTTATCGGCTGCGGGGTTTATCTGATGATTTATCTGGCTGTGTTTAGCGAACTGGAAACCAGAATGTTTCCGGCGGCTGCAGGAGTTTATGTGCTGGAACGGGCGCTTAGCGGCTGGTCGGTAGTATCGTTTCCCAAGGCAAAAAAAGACGGGCTGGCAAGCGTTTTCGCAAACCGGGCGCATAAGCGGACGGTTCAGGCAGCGATGGTTGTATGGGGGCTGTCAGCGGCAGTTTTTTTAATCCGGGCAGGGGGCGGGGCAGCCGGAGGGCTGGCGGTGCTTTTTTCTCTTGTACTGCTGGCCGGGTATCGGCGGATGGCTCTGCGGGAGTTCGGCGGAATGACCGGGGACCTGGCCGGATATTTTCTTCAGATGAGTGAGCTGGGGATGTTGGGGACACTGGCGATCATCATGTAGCCTGCCGCGTTTTTCATTGTGGTATGACAGGGAATGAGGTATAATGTCCATAAAGAATATGGGAAGGGAAGCTGTTAAAATGAGAGGATTTTATAAAAGAGCCGTAATCATATCCATTGTTTCGTCTGCAATGGTGATGGGAAATGCTTTTTTGGTTCCTGCGTGGGCCTTTGAGCGGGAAGAAGAGGTGGAGAAATATCTGGGCCTGGCAAGAAAGCAGCAGATGGAGCAGGAGGCCAGAGAAGCTGCCCAAAAAGGGCAGGAAAGCATATTCTGGCTGGCGCCGCTGGATGCGAACGGACAGACGATCTCGGGGCCGAACGGAGGGATTCCTTCCGACTCCGTTTTCTACAGTTCGACAGATCAGGTATGGCAGCCGCTGAGAGAAACCACCGCTTATCTGTCCAGTGTTCATCAGATTGGAGAAAAGACGGGAACCGCCTACATCAGCTGGAATAACGGAAGAGGCAATCTGTTTGCCTACACGGCAGACGAGTATGAGGAGATCACGGATCAGGTCAGCTATTTCAAGGAACAGTATATCCGGGATGATATGACGGATTTTGAAAAGGAGATGCAGATTATCCAGTATCTGGTGGCAAATACGGTTTATCCGTATGAGCGGTATCTGGCCGGCCTGGATACCAGAGAGGATCACAATGCCTACGGCGCATTGATCCGGGGAGAAGCGGTCTGCGAGGGTTACGCGGAAGCATTTTGCTGGCTGGCGGATGCCTGCGGCCTGGAGAACCGGTTTATCTATGGCGTTTATGATGGGGAAATGCATGACTGGAATATGGTAAAGCTGGATGGGCAATGGTATCAGCTGGATATCACATCGGATGACACAACCGAACGAAACGGCGTCAAAAATGGATACGGCTGGGGAAACCTCCGCAACAAGTACATCAATCTCACGGATGAAACAATGCGGCAGGACCATCAGTGGCAGCCATTGAAGGACATTTCCTGCCAGGCTCAGACGTATGGGCCGGCTGCAGTAGGGGAATATCTGAAGACAGAAAAGGGTGCGCAATGATTTTGATTATTGGAGGAGCCTGCCAGGGGAAGCGGGAATATGCCCTGCAATTATCCGGGACGGATGAAAAAACATTTGAGGAAAATCTGGCAGACGGATGGAGAGACAAGCCGCAGAAGGCGATGGAAAAGCCGTATCTTATCTCTTTCCACGGCTGGGTCCGCCAGCTGGCAGAGGAAGGCCTTGATGCGGAACCTTTTGTCCGGCAGATATTAAAAAACATTCCAAAGATTGTAACCATGGACGAGATCGGCTACGGGATTGTCCCTGTGGAGCGGACAGAACGGGACTACCGGGAGGCAGTGGGACATGCCGGACAGATGCTGGCAGAACACGCCAGCCAGGTGTACCGGGTCGTATGCGGAATTCCCACAAAGATCAAAGGATAACCAGGAGGGGAACGGAATGGAACTGGCAGCGGCGGCAGGGATCGGCCTTTTGGTGGATCTGTGGCTGGGAGACCCGGAAAACTGGTATCATCCGGTGCGGGCAATCGGATGCCTGATCGGACTCTCGGAGAGGGCGTTGCGGCGTCTGTTTCCGGTTTCAAGGGCAGGAGAACTGGCGGCAGGGGGCGTGATGGCGCTTATTATCCTGGCAGTGGTGGCAGGGACAGCAGCCGGAATTTTGAGGATCGCAGGGCGGATTCATCCGATGGCCCGTTTTCTGGTCCTGTGTGTGATGGATTGGCAGATTGTGGCGGCGAAGTCTTTGAAGGTAGAAAGCATGAAAGTGTATCATGCGCTGAAAGCAGGGGACGTGGAGAAGGCCAGATGGGCGGTTTCCCGGATCGTGGGGCGGGATACCAGACCACTGACCCGGGAAGGGATCATCAAAGCCGCGGTAGAGACTGTGGCGGAGAATACGTCGGACGGGGTGATTGCGCCTCTTTTTTATCTGTTGCTTGGCGGCCCCGTGCTGGGTTTTGCCTACAAGGCGATCAATACCATGGATTCCATGACAGGATATAAAAATGAAAAATATCTGTATTTCGGGCGCATACCGGCCCGTTTGGATGACCTGGCCAATCTGCTTCCGGCCCGTCTGACAGCGTTTCTTCTGATCGGGGCGGCGGGGATTCTGCCGGGATATGATCAAAAAGGGGCATGGCGGATCTGGCTTCGTGACCGATATTGCCACAAAAGCCCTAATTCTGCCCATGGTGAGGCTGCGTGCGCGGGTGCTTTGGGGGTACAGCTTGCAGGGCCGGCATGGTATTTTGGCGTTTTGCAGCAAAAGCCTGCTATCGGAGATGGCACAAGAAGGGTGGAAGCAGAAGATATTGTACGGGTGAACCGGCTGATGGCAGTCAGCACATGGGCGGCGTTTGCGGCCGGGGCCGTGCTCCGCTGCGTGCTTTTTTGCTGAGAGCAAAGAAGAAGGAATGAAAGGCGGTAAAGATGGCTGGAGATCTTCATGGGGGAGATATTTATAACAAAAAAATAACACTTGATTTTTCGGTCAATATAAATCCGTTGGGGATGCCGTTCGGGGTGCGGCAGGCGCTTCGGGATTCCATAGGACACTGGAGCCGCTACCCGGACCCGGAGTGCAGAGAACTGGCCGGAAGGCTGGGAGCGCGTCACAATATAGAAAAAGAGCGGATTGTCTGCGGCAATGGGGCGGCAGATCTTATTTACCGGCTTGTCTGGGCCGTCAGACCCGGGAGGGCGCTGCTGCCGGCCCCTACCTTTTCCGAATATGAACGGGCGCTGCTGTCGGTTCGCTCCCGGGTGCGTTATTACTGCCTGAAAGAAGAGCAGGACTACCGGATTGAGGTGCAGGAATTGTGCGGACTCCTGGAAAAAGGCGATATCCTGTTTCTCTGCAATCCCAACAATCCCACGGGCCTTGCCGTGAAAAACAGCCGGATTGAGTTGCTGGCTGAGGCCTGCCGGGAAAAAAATGGGTTTTTGGTGTTGGACGAGTGCTTCTGTGAGTTCCTGGACAAACCGGAGCAATATACTTTTATGGAAAAAATCCGGGAATATCCGCAGGTGGTTATCCTGCGGGCCTTTACCAAATCCTATGCCATGGCAGGGCTTCGCCTGGGGTATGCGGTATGCGGGGATATCGGGTTGGCACAAAGGCTCCGCCTGACGGGACAGCCCTGGAGCGTGTCCGCGCCGGCTCAGGAGGCGGGGGTGGCGGCCCTGGAGGAGAACGATTATCTGGAGAAGGCCAGGAAGCTGATTCAGGTAGAGCGGGAATGGATGAGGGGGCAGCTTGCCGGACTGGGATTTCGGGTTTTTCCATCACAGGTAAATTATTTCCTATTTAAAGATAAAGAAGAGAACCGGCATGGGGATCTGTGGGAAGGTTTGCAAAAACAAAAGATTTTAATCCGGGACTGCAGCAATTTTGTCGGGCTGGAAGCCGCAAAGAATGGTTCTGCCTGCCGCTATTACCGGACAGGCGTTAAGACCCATAGGGATAATGAAATGCTTTTAGACAATATTTGCAGGATACTGGCGCATTAAATAAAAAGTGGAAAGGAATCTCATACCATGAGTTACTATCGAATTCTGCTGGCAGATGATGAGGAAGAGGTCCGTAAGGCGATTATCCGGAAGATTGACTGGGAAAACATAGGCTTTCAGGTGGTTGGAGATGCGGACAACGGGGAAGAGGCATTGGAGAAGATCGAACAGCTGAAACCGGATGTGGTGATGACGGATATCCGGATGCCGTATATGGACGGGTTGACGCTGACGGCCAGGATCCGGCAGAAATATCCCTCTATCAAGGTTCTGATTTTTTCCGGCTATGATGATTTTGAGTATGCACAGCAGGCGATCAAACTGAATGTGACTGAGTACATTTTAAAGCCGGTGAATGTGGAGGAACTGACGGAGATCCTGCACAGAGTCCGCGACAGCTTAAATGAGGAGATTGAGCACAGAAGAAATGTCCGCCTGCTGCGGGAAAGCTATATGAACAGCCTGCCCATTATCCGGGAGCTTTTTTTGAACGACCTGGTCAGGGGGAATGTCCTGGAGGAGGAGGTGTCTCCCAAGCTGGAGGAGTATGGGGTTGATATTTTAGGGGCGCGCAAGTGGCTGGTGGCAGTGATCTGCGTGGAGCCGGAGGAGCGGGAGGAAGGCCAGCCTTTATCCCGGCAGCAGGAGCAGAAGCTGATTCCCATCTCGGTCCGCCAGCTGGTGGAAGATAATCTGAAGGAATACTTCCGATTTACGATCTTTAATTCCACAGTCGGAATTACCCTGATTGCCGCCATCGATGAGGGGAATACCCAGACCGGCTTTATCGACCTTCTGGGTGATATCTGCAAGGAAACCCGCAGGATTTTAGAGGTGACGGTGACGATCGGAGTGGGTCACAGCAGCCCGGTTCCGGAGCAGATCGGCAAATCCTACCAGGCAGCGGTGGACGCTCTGGGATACAAGGCAATAGTAGGGGCGGGAGGAACCATTTACATCAATGATATGGAGCCGGTCAGCCGGGGCAAACTGAAGCTGGAAGAAAAGGATGAGGCGGAACTGGAAGCCCAGATCAAGTTCGGCACACCGGAGACGATTGAGGCGGAAGTACGGGGACTGGCATTGCGGATGGATGACGCCAAGGTCCATGCCAATCAGTGCAAAGTCTACATGCTCTCTCTGGTGGGCTGCATCACCCGTCTTATGCAGCAGTATGATATGGACCTAAGGCATATTTTTGATGAGGACGAGGGTTTTATGAAGCTTCTGGAGAACGGGCAGAACCGGGAAGAATTTACAGCCTGGCTTATTGACAAGGCCTGCCGGATGAACGAGGCCATGAACCGCCGCCGCGACACTGCCACCAGACAGGTGATCGAGGAGGCAAAGCTGTATATTCAGGAGCATTATCCGGACCCGGATCTGTCAGTGGAGATGATCTGCCGCCAGCTGCATATGAGCCCGGCGTATTTTTCCACCATGTTCCGAAAAGAGACCGGGAAAACTTATGTGGCCTATCTGACCGAGGTACGCCTGGGCAAGGCGGTGGAGCTGCTGAATGAGACCAATGACAAGACGTATGTGATTGCCAGGAAAGTAGGGTATCAGGAACAGAATTATTTCAGCTATGTGTTCAAAAAGAAGTACGGGGTTTCCCCGACAAAGTTCAGAAATGTCTGATTGGCGAAAGCAGCAGGAGGGGGATATGGCAAGGACAAGAAAACCGGATTTTCTGCAGAAGACCAGTATCCGTTATACGATTTTTATTTACTTTACGGTCACGGCCCTGGTGATGATTCTGCTGATTGGGATGTCTTTGTACGGCCGTCTGTCCGCACAGCTTACGGCCACAATCCGGGAGGAAAACCAGGCGGTGATCAATCAGGTCAGCCTGTCGGTGGATTCTTATCTGCGGACCATTATGAAGCTGTCAGATTCTCTCTATTATGGGGTTATAAAAAATGCGGACCTTTCCACGGAGGCCGATACGGTAAACAGTGAGATTACCCTGTTGTATGACAACAATAAGGATTCGGTTTCCAATATTGCCCTGCTGTCCAAAAAGGGAGAGATCTTATCGGCAGTGCCGGCGGCCAGGCTGAAGACTGGTATGGACGTGACCGGGGAGGACTGGTTTAAAAATACCCTGGAGCGGCCGGAAAATTTTCATTTTTCCATGCCACATGTACAGTATATCTTTGACAACAGTGAGAATCAGTACCGGTGGGTGATCTCTTTGTCCCGGGCGGTGGAGATCACTCAGGGAACATCCACGGACCAGGGGGTTCTGCTGATCGACATAGCATACGGGAGCCTGCAGCAGCTTTTGGACAATGTGGCTATGGGAAACCAGGGATACTTGTATCTGGTCAGCGGAGCCGGGGAGCTGATCTATCATCCGAAGATACAGCTGATTGACGCGGGCCTGGCCCGGGAGAACCTTTCTGCCGCCCGTGATTACCGGGATGGCAATTACCGGGAAAGCTATGAGGGAAAGCAGCGGGATGTGGTGGTAAAGCTGGTGGGGTATACCGGCTGGAAGATTATCGGGGTGACGCCGGAGCAGGGGTTTTCCCTGAACAATATAAAGACCCGGCTGTTTATGGTGTTTGTCGTGGCGTTTTTCTTGTTTCTGCTGGCGCTGATCAATTCCTATATCTCATCCCGCATTACGGCGCCGATTCAGGAACTGGAAAAGTCGGTAAACGCTTTGGAGGAGGGGGCGTTAGACACGGAAGTCTATATGGGAGGCTCCTATGAGATTCAGCATCTGGGCAGGTCCATCGGGGATATGGCAAAACGAATCCAGGCGCTGATGGAGGATATTGTGGCGGAGCATGAATCTAAGAGAAAGAGCGAGTTTGACACGCTGCAGTCTCAGATTAATCCTCATTTTCTTTATAACACTTTGGATATTATCGTGTGGATGATTGAAAATGAGCAGAAGCAGGAGGCGGTCAAGGTGGTGACGGCCCTGGCGCGTTTTTTTCGCATCAGCTTAAGCAAGGGCCGGAGCATTATCCCGGTGCGGGATGAACTGGAACATGTGCGCAATTATCTGATGATTCAGCAGACCCGGTTCAAAAACAAGTTCACTTACCAGATCGAGGCCGGGCCGGATACGCTTTTGCTGGCATCCTTAAAGCTGATGCTTCAGCCTTTGGTGGAAAACGCCATCTACCACGGCATGGAATTTATGGACGGGGACGGGGAGATTCTGATAAAGGCGTGCCTGGAGGAGGGGAAGCTGGCATTTACGGTTGCGGACAATGGGTTGGGAATGACAAAAGAGCAGGCGGAAGGGCTTCTTACCGGAAAAACCCATGCCTCCTCGCGCCGTGGCTCCGGGATCGGCGTTAAAAACGTCAATGAACGGATTCACTTGTATTTCGGGGAAGAATACGGACTTTCCATCCGTTCGGAGCCGGACGAGGGAACCACCGTAAAGATTGTTTTGCCGGCAGTCTTGTTTGAAGAGTTGGTTGAGGGAGAAAAGTCATGATGACCAGGAAGGAAAAGGTCCTCTGGATCTTGTATGGGATCGTATTGATTCTTTTGTTTTTGCTGTCTTCCACGAATCTGATTATTAAAGAAAAAGAGACCCAGATCTATGGGATTTCGGTGATTATCGAGGATACCTCGGATGATAATTATGTGAATTTCCGCAAAGGCATGGATCGGGCCGCCATGGAACTTCATGCGGACGTCAGCTTTATTACCTTGTACGATAAGGGGAGCCGGAGCCAGCAGGAAGAACTGATTTTGCGGGAGCAGCAGGATGGATGCCGGGCGTTGATTGTTTCGCCGGTGAATGCGGAAGATATTTTCAAGATGCAGGAAGACAAAAGGCTTAGTGTCCCGCTTGTTCTTTTGAATTCCGAAGCTGTGGCCGCGGGAGACGGGGCTACGGAGAGGATTGGGTTTGATTACTACCATATGGGGCAGGAACTGGGGGCGCAGATCCGAAAGGAGCAGCAGGGCAAAAGGCTTTATATACTCGGCCGCCAGGATCCGGACCCGGTCAGCATCCGGTTTCAGGACGGGATTTTAAATGTGCTGGAGCCGGAAGGATATCAGGTCCTGTTTAGGAACGGCAGGGGAGGGGAAGATCTGAAGGCAGCTGTCAGAAAAATTTTGCAGGAGGAAAAACAGGCAGTGATAGCGGCACTGGACCCGGTGAGCCTGACAGAGGCGGCGCAGCAGCTTTCCGAAATGGAGCCGGATTTTGAGGTTGGGGGACTATATGGGAGAGGGACCACGGTCCGGCTGCTAAATTACCTGGACAAGGGCGTGATTCAGGGACTTTGTATCACCGATGATTTTTCGGCAGGATATCTGAGCGTGAGGATGGCGGTGGATATGGTGGAGAACCGGTTTGTGGAGGACCATGATTACTTGAAAAGCCAGTGTATCTCCCGAAAAGACCTGCATGATGAAGAATATGAGAAGATGCTCTATCCCATCGAGTAGCCTTGGGAGAACGGGAAAGAAAGCGGTGCGATTATGAAAAGAAAAAGTAAAATCACAATATGGCTGCTGGCAGGGCTGTGCGGACTGCTTCTTCTGACAGGATGTGACAGTAAGGAGAAGGAAGGGGAGAAAAAAATGCTTCGGATCGGGGTGAGCCTGTACCGGGGGGATGATACGTTTATCAATAACATCCGCGGGGAACTGGAAAACTGCGCCAAGGAATATGAGAAGGAACATGGGGTGAAGGTAACGCTGGACATCCAGGATGCAAAAGGCAGTCAGAATACCCAGAATAATCAGGTGGAACGGTTCATTTCCCTGGGGTGCGATGTGCTGTGCATCAATCCGGTGGACAGGACGGCAGCCTCGGCCATGATTGAGAAGGTCATGACGGCAGAGATCCCGGTGGTATTTTTTAACCGTCAGCCAGTGGAGGAGGATATGGACCGGTGGGACCAGCTTTACTATGTAGGGGTGGTGGCCAGGGAGTCTGCCGTGCTGCAGGGAAGCATTGTGGTGGACCGATACCGGGAGGATCCCAAAAGCCTGGACCGGAACGGAGACGGGGTGGTCAGCTATGTGCTTCTGGAAGGAGAGAGCAGCCATCAGGACTCTTTGATCCGCACGGAATGGTCCATACAGACCTTAAAGGATGGAGGGGTTCCCATTGAAAAGATCACCGGCGGGATCGCCAACTGGGAACGGAGCCAGGCTTCCGCCCTGATGGAGCAGTGGCTGGAGCAGTATCCGGATACCATTGAACTGGTGGTCTGCAATAACGACGATATGGCATTGGGAGCCATTGACGCCATCGAGCGGGCAAAGGCCTCCGGGATATCCCTGGTAGGCATCGACGCGACTACGCCGGGACTGGAGGCAGTCCGTTCCGGAAAACTGATGGGGACGGTGTCTTCCGACAAGGAGCAGTATGCCGGGGCAATTTTTACGATCGCTGCCGCTGCGGCCCAGAAAGAGCCGGTTCCGGAAGAACTTTCCCTGGAGGAGGGGAAATACTACTGGTCCCGCCAGGAAATTATTGTGAAATAGTATTTTATCAGGGAATAAAGCTGTGCAGATTGCTTGGAAAGGCCGGGGATTTCCATGATTTTCAGGTGATAAGTGAAAAAATCAAAGAAATTTCATATAAAATCAAAAAAAATCTTATGGAAAAATAGATAAAATTCTACTATAATATATTTTGTCGGTAAGGCAATATCACGAAAACCGACAAATACAAATCCATATAAGGGAGGATTCACGATATGAGATTGACAAAGAAAGTTATGGCAATGGCACTGGCATCCTGTATGGTATTGTCCATGGCGGCATGCGGCGGCAGCCAGCCGGCAGAGACCACGGCAGCTGCAACTGAGGCAACAACCACGGCGGCAGAGGCTGAGGCCGAAAAGAGCGACGAGGCGGAAACCACTGCAGAAGCGGCGGCAGCAGCTGTAGAAGGCAAAGACCCGTCTGAGATCAAGGTTGGTATTTCCATCTACCAGTTCGCAGATAACTTCATGACCCTTTACCGGGAAGAGCTGCAGAGATATCTGGTGGAAGAGTGCGGCCTGAAGGCTGAGAACATTTCTATTATGGACGGCAAGAACGATCAGGGCGAGCAGATGAACCAGATCCGTAACTTCATTACCCAGGGTTATGATGTTATGATTATCAACCTGGTGCAGGCTTCTTCCGAGCCGACCGTTACCGAAGAGTGTAACGCAGCAGGCATCCCGGTTGTTTACATCAACCGTGAGCCGGAGGCAGAGAGAGAGCAGGCATGGGTAGATGAGGGGATCAAGGCTACTTATGTAGGCGCAGATGCAAGACAGTCCGGTACTTTCCAGGGCGAAGAGATCGCAGAACTGGATAATAAGGGCGATGCAGACGGCGACGGCGTTGTTCGCTACATCATGGTTCAGGGTGACCCGGAGAACGTAGACGCTCAGTACAGGACCGAGAAATCCATCGAGGCCCTGACCGGTGCAGGCGTTGAAGTAGAAGAACTGGTGAAGATGCGTGGTGACTGGGACCAGACCAAGGGCCAGGAGATCACTGCCAATGCACTGTCCCAGCATGGCGCAAAGATCGACGTTGTGTTCTGTAACAACGACGCTATGGCGCTGGGCGCTCTGCAGGCAATCGAAGCAGCTGGAAGAACTGTGAATGAAGACATCTATCTGGTAGGCGTTGACGCTCTGGTTGAGGTTGTTGAGCATGTTATGAACGACAAGATGACCGGTACCGTATTCAACGATTACTTCGGCCAGGCTCACACGGCAGCTGACAAGGCGCTTGATTTTGTCAACGGCAAAGACGTTGATAACGTATACATGGTTGACTATGTAAAGGTTACGCCGGAGAACGCAGGAGAGATTCTGGAACTGATCAAGTAATAAGGAATCCTGACTGATTAAAAATGAGATGTTTCGGGTGTGTCCGCAAGACACACCCGATTTTATGAAAGGAGAGAATGGGATGGCAGAGTACAGACTGGAAATGCGAGGGGTTTCCAAAAGCTTCCCTGGCGTAAAGGCTCTGGATAAGATCAACTTGAATGTCCGTCCGGGCACCGTCCATGCGCTGATGGGAGAGAACGGTGCAGGCAAATCCACACTGATGAAATGCCTGTTTGGTATTTATCACATGGATGAAGGAGAGGTCTATCTGGATGGAGAACGAGTGGATATCCACAATCCGGATGATGCGCTGCAAAAGGGAATGGCCATGGTGCATCAGGAATTACAGCCGATACCGGAGAGGACAGTTGCGGAGAATATGTATGCCGGACGCTATCCGACGAAGAAATTCGGGCCGATTCAGGTGGTGGATCACAAAAAGATGTTCGAGGAGACTGCCAAATGGCTGGATGATGTGAAGATGCCGTACAATCCCAAGGCAAAGCTGGGCACCATGTCGATTGCCCAGATGCAGTCGGTGGAGATTGCCAAGGCAGTTTCCCTGCAGGCCAGGGTAGTGATTCTGGATGAGCCTACATCCTCTCTGACTGACAATGAGGTAGAAGCACTCTTCCGTATTATCCGGGATCTGAAATCCAGAGGCGTATCTTTGGTGTATATCTCCCATAAGATGGCGGAGATCCGGGAGATCTGTGACGATATTACGATTATGCGTGACGGCACCTATGTAGGCTCCTGGAACATGAATGACATCACGGATGAGGAGATCGTAAAACAGATGGTTGGCCGTGAACTGACCAATATCTACCCGCCGAAGAATGATGCGGCTGTGGGCGAGGTCCTTCTGGAGGTGAAGGGATATTCCAGTATTCACGAGCGTTCCTTCCAAGATTGTTCCTTTAAGCTGCACAGAGGCGAGATCCTGGGATTCGGCGGCCTGGTGGGCGCGCAGAGGACCGAACTGATGGAGGCAATCTTCGGTATGCGTCACATCAACAAAGGCGAGATCTACATTAAAGGCAAAAGGCTGAATATCCGGCGGCCGCAGGATGCCATCCGCGGAGGGATTGGCATGATTACGGAAGACCGCCGCGGCACCGGGATTCTGGGTTGCCTTTCGATCGCGGATAACGTATCGATTTCCTCCTTAGACCAGTATCTGGAGATGGGAGTCAAACTGGATAAAGGGAAGATCGAACAGCTGGTGCAGGATAACGTGGCAAAGCTTTCGATCAAGACTCCTGACAGCAAAACACTGATACAATCCTTGTCCGGAGGTAACCAGCAAAAGGTACTGATATCCCGCTGGCTGGCGAATAATCCTGACATTCTGATCATGGATGAGCCGACCCGTGGTATCGATGTCGGCGCCAAATATGAGATCTATCAGATTATGATCGAACTGGCACAACAGGGCAAAGGCATTATCATGATATCTTCGGAGATGCCGGAGCTGATCGGTGTGTCCAACCGGATCCTCGTAATGTGCAACGGTCATATTACTGGCGAGGTGCAGGGTGAGGAAGCGACCCAGGAACGCATCATGAGTTATGCGACTCAGTTTTAGGAAGAGGAGGAAGAGAGTATGGATACCAAGAAAACAAATATAGTAGATGTCCTGATCAACAATGGTATTGTGATCTTGATTCTGGTGATGGTTTTGATTGTGGGAATTACCAAGGAGAATTTCTTCAGCATGAGTAATTTCAGCAACATTTCCATCAATGTGGCATGCCGTTTTATCATTGCAATCGGCGTATCCGGATGTCTGATTACAAAAGGAACCGATCTGTCCGCAGGACGTTCCGTAGGCCTGGCCGCCTGTCTGGCAGGTACGCTTCTTCAGAGGGCGGACTATAGCGGCCGTTTTGAACTGACAAGCAATTTCCCGGAACTGAACGTATGGCTGATTCTTTTGGTCTGTGTGGCGTTCTGCTGCATATTCGGCCTGATCAATGGCGTTGTGGTTGCCTACTTAAGCGTACCAGCATTTATCGGCACCTTGGGCATGCAGATGATCATTTATGGCATTAACCTGGTTTATACCAAATCCGTGCCCTTAGGCGGATATCGTACGGATTATACGGTGATTGCCAATGGTAAACTGTTCGGGCTGTTCCCCTATCTGTTTATCATAGCGATTGTGATCGGCGCGATTATGTGGTTTATTTACAACTATACCCGTCATGGCAAATATATGTACGCGATCGGCGGCAATGAGGCGGCGGCGGAAGTGGCCGGTGTCAATGTAAAAAAGACCAAAATTATCATTTATGTTTCAGCGGCGGCCCTTTACGCAATCGCAGGCTTCCTTCTTGGCGCAAAGTCCGGCGGTGCCGGCGTGAATACCGGTAACGGCTATGAACTGGAGGCGATTGCTGCCTGTACCATCGGCGGCGTATCGGTAAACGGTGGTATCGGACGGGTATCCGGCGTGGTAATCGGCGTGCTGGTGTTTGAACTTTTGAAGACCTGTCTGCAGTTTTTGGGCATCGACCCGAACTATCAGTATATTGCACAAGGTATCGTAATCGTGGTTGCAATTGCGCTGGATATCCGTAAGTATATCGCGAAGAAGTAATAAAACCTGAGAACAGGGAGAGACAGTATGGAGACGACAAAACAGGAGCCGGAAAAAGCTATGGGGGAATTTGAGCCAAAGGAAGAAGCTTTGGAGGGAAGAGCGAAAGAAAAAACGGAGATGTCCGAACTGGAACTGGAGAATGAGCGTCTCCGCAGGGAAAATGAACTCTTGAAAGAGTACAGGGCGAGCCTGCCTTTCAAAGAGCGGCTTTATGACAGGGTCCCTCTTACGGTAAAACAGCTGGACTGGATTATTATGGCATTGCTGGCGCTCTTAACCGGAGTTGTCGTACTTGGACTGCTGGATCGCTGACAGGTGAAGCCAGAGGGATCTGGCGGCGCAAATTAAGGAAGAAAAAGAGAATTTATGGATTGGCCGGATACCGGAGCAGACGGGTGTTTGTTCCGGTATCCGGCTGTTTTACGGAATATCCGGCAAAGCATGCAGACGACGTGTCTTGCCGGATTGTGGGGATTAGGAGGCTGTCCTCTGGCTGAGCCGGCTGTTCTGATACTCTCCGCTGAAGGTGACATCCTCTCCGAACCAGTCCGGAGGGGTGAAAGCCAGGGCGGCCTCTTTGGTGGCAAATTCCACCTCTGCCAGCATCAGTCCTTCATACACGCCGGAAAAGACATCGAATTCAATGGTCAGCTCCGGAGAACCCTCCTGGGAGGCGAGCGGGATCAGGTAGCGTTTCTTGGCAAGGACGATACCGTCGGCTTTGCTTAACAGATGATGGTAAGCAGCTTCGGTCAGGGGAAGATTGTACTCTTCTCGTGCCAGAAGGCCTTTGGACTTGTATGTGAGATAGAAGGAATCGTCTTGCCTGCGGATACGGACTACCGGTTCCGTACACAGATACGCCTGTTCAATGACATGAAACGGATAATCCTGGTAGTTCTTCGGCGGAACCTCAACTTTATATTTGCGTTCGATTTCCATAATGAGCCTTCTTCCTTTCGTTCTCTTATCATACCTGATATTTCCCAAAAAGGAAACCATTAAATACAAAAAACATATGAAATATGCGCGAAAACGTGTAAAATAGTACTGGTAATTATGAAAAGACTATGCTATAATGAGACACTGAAGTGTGGCGCCCTGCCGAGACGACCATACATAGATGTGAAGGAGGAACCCAGATCATGAGTTTACAAGTAGAAAAGCTGGAAAAGAACATGGCGAAATTAACCGTAGAAGTACCGGCAGAGCAGTTTGACGAGGCTCTTAAAACTTCGTATAAGAAAAATAAAAACAGATT
>CAMSTY010000045.1 GCA_947063875.1 uncultured bacterium | reverse complement strand
ACTGGGCCCGCAACCGTCTGGACATGCAGGCGCTCGCCCGCTTCGACTTCTGGCTGGCTCAGTGGACGGCCTCGCCCACATATACGGGCCACGCCTTCAACATGTGGCAGAGCTCCAGCAAGGGCCGCGTGGCCGGTATCTCCGGCGACGTGGACATGGACACCGCTTTTGTGGACTATGAGGCAGAGATCAAAAAGAACAAGCTCAACGGCTACACCGGGAGCACGGCAGCGACCGGAAAGCAGGAAGGAGGAAACAGCATGAGCGACAGACAGAAACTTGTAAGCACGGCGGCGTCGTATATAGGCTGCAAAGAAGCCGACGGCAGCCACCGCCAGATCATTGACATTTACAACGGGCACAAGCCACTCGCCAGAAGCTACGCGGTGAAGTACACGGACGCATGGTGCGCCACTTTCGTGTCGGCTATGGCGATCAAGTGCAACCTGACCGACATTATCCCGACCGAGTGCGGGTGCGGCCAAATGATCCAGCTTTTCCAAAAGCTCGGCACATGGCAGGAAAACGACGCCCACGTCCCGCAGCCCGGCGACGTCATTTTCTACGACTGGGACGACTCCGGCGTCGGCGATAATACCGGCTGGCCGGAACATGTCGGCATTGTGGAGAGCGTGAACGGCTCCGACATTAAGGTGATCGAGGGCAACATGAGCGACGCGGTGGGCCGCCGTACCCTAAAAGTGAACGGCCGGTACATCAGAGGCTATGGCGTCCCGGCATACAAAGGCGGCAGCTCCAGCTCCGCAGGAATCGGATCCCCCGCCCCTGCTCTGTCTGCTGGCGGCTCTCTGGCCTTCAAAGTGGGCGACACAGTGCAGTTCACTGGATCCACCCACTACACCAGCGCCAACGCTACCAGCGGCCCGTCCTGCAAAGCAGGCAAGGCCAAGGTGACGGCGATCAGCAAGAACGGAAAGCACCCGTACCACCTGATCGCAATTAGCGGATCCGGCTCCACCGTTTACGGCTGGGTAGACGCCAGCACGGTGCAGGCAATCGCCGGAGGCGGCGCGATTAGTGTCGGCGACACGGTGCAGTTCGCCGGAGGCCCTCACTACACCAGCGCCAATGCTGCGAGCTCCAGCAGCAGCCCGAAGGCTGGCCCGGCCAAGGTGACGGCGATCAGCAAGGGAGCAAAACACCCGTACCATGTCGTACACACCAACGGGCAGTCCTCTGTCTATGGCTGGGTAGACGCCGACCGGGTGACAAAATGAACATAGAAACGATCGCAAACGCAGCGCTCGGAGTCATGGCTCTGGCTGCGTTTCTATTCTGGATCCACGCGATCACAAACTGGGACGGGAGCGTCTCGTGCGACGAAACTCAGTGCGACGCCTGCCCCTTCCCTTGTGATAACCACAAAAAAGAAGGAGGTACAAAGAAATGAACGGAACAATGCAGCAGATCGTGAGCGCCTGCGTGCCCGTCCTCTGCCTGCTCATCACGGCGGGCGGGGCTTATGCCGTAGCGCTGCTCCGCAGGGAAACAGCAAGAGTCCAGAAGGAGCTCGACAACGAAACCGCGAACAAGTACATGGACATGGCCGTGGACGCGGTAGAGCAGGCGGTGGCGTCTACCGCCCAGACCTTCGTTGACGCCCTGAAAAGCTCCGGCGGCTTCACCAAAGAGAAGCAGCTCGAAGCCTTCCAAAAGTCCAGAGACAAAGCGCTGGAGATCCTCGGTGACACGGCCGTGGCCGCCCTCAATGAGATTTACGGAGACTTCGACGCATGGATCGACACCAAGATCGAGCAGGTATGCCGCGACCTCAAACGCCCGGACAACGGGGAGACAGCGACAACGGCAGCCACCACGGCAGCGGCTACCGCGGCCAGCGTAGCGACCACGATCGCAGCCACAACGGTGCAGCAGCTCACAGGCGAAGCACCGGCCACCGAAAGCACGGTGGAGGTGGAGATCGAGACAGACACCGGCAAGGAATAACAAATACATGCCGCTGAGAGCCCTCACGAGCCCTCAGAACACACAAAAAGAGCCCGGCGGGTAGTTTATACCCTCCGGGCTTTTTCTGCGCCTTCTCGGCTCTATTTTGAGAATTTGAGCACCACGGCCACCACTTTTTCAAAGAAGTGGAGGATCCGCTTCGGTGTGTTCAAATTCGCGCCTTCTGGTGCGCCCTCAGGGACTCGAACCCTGGACAAATAAAACTAAGAGACTGAAGCAGGTCGGCAACCAAAAATAAGTTTCCCCTTTGAAATCAATTAGAAAGTAACTGTTATGCCACAAAATCGTTATTCAAAGTTTCGTTATTTCATTTCTCGGAAGCTTTTCCCTCTTTGACTTCCTGAGGTTCTTTGTAATCCTTGCCCCGGAATCGGCCTCACATGAAGGCGTCAAAGGCCATATCGTCATAGGACAACCCCGCCGCTTTTTGGCGGGTGATACGCCGCAGGGCAATCCTCGATATACATAAAACATGCTACCATGGATTCGGGGATTTCAGGCCAAAGCTGTCTTAAAGGCCTCTTGACTATATTATAATATGTTTCATTTCTTGGTTTCTTGTGTTTCTTTCGGCTATATATTCCAATTTCTGTATTGTAATCTTGTCGCATCTGAATACAAATTGAGGTTCTAAATTTTTGCTCATTCTTCATTTTTTGCAAATATCTGCCAGATATTAAGCATATTTTTGTTCATTGGAAAATTATAGCATGTTTTAACCTCGTATTCAAGCAGTTGTTGCCGGTGCATGGAAACCGAAACCGTTGTGTCTGCGCTATTCATGATGATGACGGGTATCTCTGCCCGTTCCGGCAGATAATTGACACGAGGCTCTGCCGGATTCAAAGACATTTCTGAAGACTGAATCGCCAAAAACCTTGTAAATACAAAAAATAAAGCCCCGACCCCGCAGTTCGCAGCCTGCAAAATCAGAACTTTACTGCGCCCTCAGGGACTCGAACCCTGGACAAATAGATTAAGAGTCTACTGCTCTACCAACTGAGCTAAGGGCGCTTTTACGTTCGTGACACGTTCTCTCCGTGACACGAACTTTATTTTAGCGCATGGGCAAAAAAATGTCAACCCCTTTTTTTACAAAATTATCTTTTTTTCGTTCAAAGAAGTTTTCATCCCTGAATCATACGCTCCAACTCTTCGCGAGACCGAACTCCCAACAGACGGTCCGCCTCTTTGCCTTCTCTGAACAAAATCAGAGTCGGGATATTCATGACGCCATATTTTGCCGCAATTTCCTCGCTGTCATCCACATTCAGTTTTCCAATCACCACCTGATCTGCCAGTTCCTCTGCCAATTCCTCTACCAGTGGCGCCATCATCCTGCAGGGGCCGCACCAGTCAGCATAAAAATCCACCAGAACCGGTTTGTCAGACTTTAAAACCTCTGTTTCAAAATTTTCTGTCGTAAACTTTCTCTCCATATGATTTGCTCTCCTCTCATTGATTGATTTGTTATTTTCCTTTTCCTCGGCTTAGTACTTTCTCTACTTCCTTAAAGCTTTTGCGCAGTTTCAGTATCTGGCGGTTCATTCCTTCCTTATCACTGGTTGCGCTGCGCAGGCTGTTCACAAACTTTGTTTTCCAATCCACATAATCACCGCTGTCACTCGTCTTTATCTAGTATATGCAGATGAACGGCCCGCTATCAGCTTACAGATAGGATTTCCCATGGAGGAAAATTTTTCCTCATATTCCGTCATTACATTGTCCTTTGCCGCTTCCGTGTTATGCAAATCCCGGGTAGACCACGGAATCTGCCATCCTGCATTTGGAATCGCCTCCAGCGAATACTCAAAAAGGCCTTGATTGTCCGTCTTAAATTCCAGAGTGCCGTCTTTCGCCAAAATGCTGTCATAAATCTTCATGAATTCCGGGGAAGTCAGACGGCGCTTTGCATGGCGTTCCTTCGGCCATGGGTCCGAAAAATTCAGATAAATCCGCGACACCTCCCCTGGAGCAAAAATCTCTGGCAGGATCTTGGCATCCACACACAAAAAATATAAATTGGGAAGCTGCAACTGTTCCTGTTTCTTTATCGCACGCAGCAGAACGCTTGGATATCGCTCGATTCCCAAAAAATTTGTCTGAGGGCAGCGCTGTGCCAGTTCCATGATAAATTTACCCTTTCCCATGCCGATCTCAATCTCTATAGGGTTTGCATTGTTAAAAAGCCCATCAAACCTTCCCCGATACTGTTCCGGCTGCCCCAGCGCATACGGACTGGCTAACACGGCATCTTCTGATCCCGGAATGTGACGCAATCTCATGTTCTTATCCTCCTGTCATTCCCGAGGTTCTTTCTCTTATTCTATCAAACCTGATGATTCTTTGCAAGTCCATCCGTCCCTGACTGCAAACACAAAAAACACGCTAAAATATCTTTTATTTTTCCCGTGCATAATTCAAGAATATGTTGTATAATTGTTTTATAATTTCGGTTTTTTTAACATTTTGACAATACATCTCACGCAGCCGGCCTGGACGGCTTGCATGAGTTTCATCAAAACACAGAGGAGGACAACGATGGCAGGCAGCAATATGAACAATAATTGGGAGAGGATTCAGTCCGGCGTCCGGAACACCGAGCGTCTGATTCGGCAAAAAGATTACAACTCAGCCATGATTAAGACCCGTCAAACCTTGGAATTCATGGTTCGTACACTGTCAGGACAGACTGGCTCCATGAACGACAGCGACTTAAAGGAAATGATCGACAGCCTTTACCAGGGCCGTCAGATTACCAAAACCAGTTGCGACCGCTATCATAAGATCCGTATGATTGGGAACAAAGCTGTCCATGAGGGAGATACCTCGGCTTCCAATGCCAATCTGGCTTTCCAGCTTCTTTCTCAGGAACTTGATGTTTTTTCCAACGAATATATGAACAGGAGAAGGAGCTCCCCCCGGACAGCTTCCCGTTCGTCCTCTTCCCGTTCGCCTTCCTCCCGCTCGTCTGCCTCCCGTTCCCCGCGGAATGGCCGTCGGCGTTATCAGAAGAGAAGACGTAGCCGCCTCACCCCTTATGATCTTTTGAAACTGCTGATTCCTGTTGTTTGCATCCTGCTTATATTTTTCGTAGTCAGGCTGATCAAACCCAAGCCAGAAGAAACCGAATCTTCCAGCATCCCGGTTTCTTCCGAAATTCCGATCGAAACCACCGAACCGATCGAAACTATAGAACCAGAGCCAGAAACCGACACCGACGCAGAAGCGCCGTCAGTAGTCTACCGGACCACAGATGTCCTGAATGTCCGTTCTGCTCCCAGCGCAGAAAGCGACCGCCTTGGAAAACTGAATGCCGGAGTTACGGTAGAATACATTCGTACGGAAAATGAAGAATGGGCCGTCATCCTGTATGATGGTCAGGAAGCTTATGTAGCCAGTCAATATCTGACGACACAATAACGCCATTTTTAAGGCCGGGAAATGAAAATTTATCAGCAGATTTTCCCGGCCGTTCTATAAAATCCTTTACAATAGGTTCTTTTTTTACACAATCACCAAAACTTTCTCGTTTTCCCCTATTTTTTAACGATTTTCACTATGGAATTTTTCCCAAAAAAGAGTATGATGTTAAAGAACCTATCTGGCTTATGCAAACAATAAACTTCTTTATTGATTATGCAAAATGTTAAATATATAACAAGGAGGCTCACAATGAACACGGTAATCAAGAGGATTTCCGAGATTGAAGACGCCGCCTCCACCGTCATGGAAAGTGCCAATGCCTCCAAAAAAGCATTTGCACAGGAAATGGAGGAACGAACCAGGGAATTTAACCGGGATCTGGAAGTGCGGACGGAACAGGGGATCGAAGAATTCCGGCGGCGAATGGAAATTGAAATGGAACTTAAGAAAAAACAGCAGAACACTGAAGCTGAAGAGCTGCTTCAAAGAATGGAGCAGAATTACGAAGAATGCCATAGCCAATATGTAGATCAATTATTCCGGGCACTGACAGAGGAGTGAGATTATGGGACTGTTGACATACAGCGGTATTACTACAAAAGTCCGGGCTATGGAGAGCCGTTTGCTTACTCCGCAGCAATTTCAGGAAATGGCATCTTTAGAAGATGTGCGGAGCGCCGCGGACTATTTAAAACAACAGCCTGCTTACGCGGACATTTTTTCAGGATTGGATGATACCCGGCTGCATCGTGGTTATATTGAACAATTATTGGCTTATTCGGAATATCAGGATTTTTCCCGGCTATACCGTTTTTCCAATCTTTCCCAGCGTCGGTTTTTGGATCTTTACTTCATGCATTATGAAATTACGATTATCAAACGAATCCTGCACAACGTTATGGGAGGCATCCGCCAGCAGACAGATTTGTCTGTTTTTCAGACATTTTTCGACCGCCACTCTTCCATTGACCTCATAAAACTGGCCCAGGCCGAAAGTACGGAAGAATTTGTCACCGGATTAGAGGGGTCTTATTACCATGACCTGATTTATAATCTCTCTTCTCAAAAGGTTTCATCTCTCTCCGATTATGAAGTCTGTCTGGATCTTTTATATTTTAAAACCATGTGGAAGATCACGGCGCAGATGCTTACCGGCAAAGAGCGGGAGATTGTCCGGCAATGTTTCGGCAGCCGTCTGGATCTTTTAAATGTCCAGTGGATCTACCGTTCCAAAAAATATTATCAGCTTTCGGCAGCAGATATCTACACTTTGCTGATTCCTGTAAGATATAAGCTAAAGGCAGAACAGATTCAGCAAATGGCAGAATCTTCCTCCCTGGAGGAATTCTTTTCTGCTATAAAATCAACACACTATGGCAAAATCTCCGAAAGTGAATGGAACGGGCAGCCGGACCCGGAATCTCTCTACCATCAGACACTGAACCGCGTCTATAGCAGCGCCGGGCGCAGGCATCCCTACACGGTCGCCATACTGGATTCCTATCTTTATGCAAAAGAATTGGAAATCCACAAAATCATTGCTACCATCGAAGGTATTCGTTACGGTCTGTCTCCGGATGAGATTACTGCCATGGTCAAAAAACAATAGGAGGTGTAAGAAGCTGTGATAGAGAAGATGAAGTTCTTAAGCATAACCGGTCACAAAGGCGACATCGACCGAGTGGTCGACCAATACCTTTCCCGGTATGAAATCCATCTGGAAAACGCCCTTTCCGAGTTAAAGACGGTGCCCAACTTAAGACCTTTTACAGAAAACAACCCTTATAAAAAAGATTTACAGAAATCCGAAGAGCTGCTTGCCAGCTGTCAAAATGTATCGGCAGAGGAGAACCATGCCCTGACGAATTCCCCTCGTTATCAAAATTTTACTGTAGAAGAGGCCGTGGCAATTGTCCAAAATCTGGATCAGGAAATCCAAAAACTGGATTCGGATAAAGCCAAATTGCAAAAAGAGCTGGATCAGCTGCAAATATCCCAAAACCAGATTCAGCCGTTTAGGGACCTGAATTATCGTGTCAGTTCTATTTTACAGTTTAAATATGTAGGGTTTCGTTTCGGGCGCATTCCCCATGATTATTATAAAAAATTCATGGATTACGTGTATGATACCATCGACGTAGTAATGCACAAATGCCAGGAGGATGTGCAATACGTGTGGGTAGTCTATTTTGTTCCGGATGTCATCACCGACAAAATTGATGCAATCCTCGCCTCCCTCCATTTTGAACGGTTCTTTTTGCCGGATGAATATGAAGGAACCCCCACAGAGGCTTCGCAGCTGCTTGACGAAAAGATTGAAGCCATGCGGGTGAAAATTCAGGAAGTTGACCAGGAAATCCTTCAGAAACTTCATTCCCAAAGAAAAGATCTTCTGCTGGCCCATAAAAGGCTGGAACGCTTTTCAACCAATTTTGATGTGCGCAGGCTTGCCGCCTGCACAAACCATGAGGATCACACCTTCTATATTCTTTGTGGCTGGATGAGCGAAACAGACGCTGCCGCTTTTTGCGCGGAAATTGAGAATGATCCGGAAACCTTTTTCTTTGTGGAAGACGACCATAATAACATTGTAAGCAAGCCTCCCACCAAACTGAAAAACCCTGGTATTTTCAGGCCTTTTGAAATGTTTATCAAAATGTATGGCTTGCCTGCTTATGGAGAGATTGATCCTACCATCATTCTGGGACTGACCTATTCTTTCCTTTTCGGCTTTATGTTTGGAGATGCCGGGCAGGGACTCTGCCTTTTACTGGGAGGATTTTTACTGTATCGTGCGAAGAAGCTGAGTCTGGCTGCAATTATTTCCTGCTGCGGCTTTTTCTCCACAATTTTCGGTTTTTTATTTGGCAGCGTATTTGGCTTTGAAAATATCCTCAAAGCCGTCTGGCTACATCCTAAAAATGCCATGATGCACCTGCCCTTTATTGGAAACCTCAACACAGTCTTTGTGGTCGCCGTGGCTCTGGGTATGGGCATTGTACTGATGACAATGCTTCTTAATGTAATCAACAGTTTGCATTCCCAGGACCTGGAAAAGGCATATTTCGATACCAATGGCATCGCCGGCATTGTCTTTTATGCCAGCCTAACCATCATGGTCTTCCTATATATGAGCGGACATGTCCTTCCGGCTACTGCCATATTGCTTGTCATGTTTCTGCTCCCGTTGCTGGTCATCTTTTTTAAGGAACCCCTAACGGCATTGGTAGAGAAAAAAACCGAGATTATGCCGAAAGAAAAAGGAATGTTTTTTGTGCAAGGCTTTTTTGAACTTTTTGAAGTGCTATTAAGTTACTTTTCCAACACGCTGTCCTTTGTCCGTGTCGGCGCTTTTGCCGTCAGCCATGCAGCTATGATGGAAGTGGTACTGATGCTTGGCGGCGTGGAATCTGGCTCCCCAAACTGGCTGGTTATCATCCTGGGCAACCTGTTTGTCTGTGGTATGGAAGGATTGATTGTCGGTATCCAGGTTCTTCGTCTGGAATATTACGAATTATTCAGCCGCTTTTACCGCGGTACCGGGCGTGAATTTAAACCTTATGGAAAAACAAATTTATAATTATAATTTTTAACAATCAAGGAGGATTTCATCATGACTTTATTAACCAAAATCACATTATCCATCGCTCTTCTGATCAGCATTGCCATTCCTTTCGGCGTCTTCGCTGCCGGAGAAAAAAATCGCAAACGTTATAAAACAGCACTGGCCGCCAATGCATTCCTGTTTATCGGGACTTTGGCTGTGACTGCCGGTTTGATATTCACAGGAAACGCTTCTGCCGCCGAAGCAACACAGACTGCCGCTCAGGGCGCTGCCGGCTGGGGATATCTTGCCGCTGCCCTTTCTACCGGCATGTCCTGTATCGGTGGCGGCATTGCCGTGTCTGCTGCCGCATCGGCCGCATTGGGCGCGATCAGCGAAGACGGCTCTATTCTTGGTAAATCTCTCATCTTCGTTGGCCTTGCCGAAGGTGTATGCCTGTATGGACTGATCATTTCCTTTATGATCCTTGGTAAACTGTAATCAATGAAAATGTATCTGATCAGTGACAACATTGACACCTGGACCGGTATGCGTCTTGCCGGCATCGAAGGTGTCGTTGTCCATGAAAAGCAGGAACTCCAGCAGGAGTTGGATAAAGTCCTTGCCGACAAAGAGATCGGGATCGTCCTTCTGACCGAAAAATTCGGTAAAGAATTTCCTGATCTGATCAATGACGTGAAGTTAAGCCACAAACTTCCTTTGTTTGTAGAGATTCCCGACCGTCATGGTACCGGCCGCAAGCCGGACTTTATCACCTCCTATGTAAATGAAGCTATTGGATTAAAGTTATAGATCGTTATGTTAAAGAAAGCAGGTGACCTCATTGACGACAGAGGAGAAATTAAAACATTTTCTGGATACCTGTATGGAGGATGCCAGGGCAAGGAGCCGCCGTATGCTTGATGAATATACGGCTGCACTTGAAAAATCTTTTGAAGAGCACAAACAGGATGCCAGGCGCCGGGCTCAGATGCAGGTTCGCCAGGAAACAGAAAATATCGAACGGGAACTCAATAAGCAGCTTTCTGCCGCACAGATAGAGCACAAGAGAACCCTGAGCCACAGGCAGGATGAACTGAAAGAAAAGCTTTTCGTAGAACTTCAAAGCCGGTTGGTGGAATATAGGGAAACAGCCGAATACCAAAAGCAGCTGGAGCGTCAGATTAAAGCTGCCGTAGATTTCGCTAAAGGCAGCGAACTGATCGTTTATCTGGACCCTTCCGATGCGGATAAACAGGAACAGCTGGCCCTCCATTATCCCGAAGCGCAGCTGAAGCTGAGTGAATATTCTTTTTCAGGCGGCACACGCGCCATCATCCCGACCCGTAATATTCTGATTGATAATTCTTTCCAGACACGGCTGGCAGAAGCTAAAGAAAGTTTTCATTTCGATCTGCAGACGAATCTCGAAATGAATAGCAACACTGCACAGGCTTCTCCAGAAAGGAGGACTCAAGGATGACCGAGCAAAAAGCTGAAAAAACCGGTGTTATCTATGGAATCAATGGTCCTATCGTTTATCTGAAAGAAGACACTGGTTTTATGATGAATGAAATGGTTTACGTTGGCCCGGAACGACTGGTTGGGGAAGTGATCGGCCTCAGTTCAAAACGCATCACCATCCAGGTCTACGAAGAAACCACCGGTATCCGGCCAGGCGAGATCGTATATGGAACCGGTGCGCCGGTATCCGTAACCCTGGCTCCCGGTATCCTTACGAATATTTTTGACGGTATTGAACGGCCTTTAAGTGAAATTGCCAAAACCGGCGGCGCTTATATCAACCGGGGGGTCAGTGTGGATTCTCTGGATACCACAAAGAAATGGACTACCCATATGACAGTAAAAAAAGGCGACTATGTTTCTGGCGGCGCGATCATCGCAGAGGTACCAGAGACGCAGGCCATCATCCACAAGGTCATGGTGCCCCCTGACAAAGAAGGCTATATATTGGATGTTGTTTCAGATGGGGAATATACCATCAATGAGCCGCTTCTCACTCTCCAGCTGCCGGATGGCAGGGAAGAAAAGCTGACCATGACCCAAAAATGGCCTATCCGCCAGGCCCGCCCCACAGCACGCCGATTCCCTGCCAGTCAGCCGCTAGTCACCGGACAGCGTATCCTGGATACCCTGTTTCCTATGGCTAAGGGCGGCACAGCGGCCATCCCCGGGGGATTCGGCACAGGAAAGACCATGACCCAGCACCAGATCGCCAAATGGTCGGATGCTAACATTATTATTTATATCGGCTGCGGCGAACGGGGCAACGAGATGACCCAGGTACTGGAAGAATTCAGTGAACTGATCGATCCAAAGACTGGCAACCCCTTGATGGATCGCACCACTTTGATCGCCAATACCTCCAACATGCCGGTAGCTGCCCGTGAGGCGAGTCTTTATTCCGGGTTGACCCTGGCAGAGTATTATCGGGACATGGGATATCATGTAGCCATCATGGCAGACTCCACCTCCCGCTGGGCAGAAGCCCTCAGAGAGTTGTCCGGCCGCCTGGAGGAAATGCCGGCGGAGGAAGGCTTCCCCGCCTATCTGGCCTCCAAGTTGTCTGCTTTCTATGAGCGGGCCGGCATGATGCAGAATTTAAACGGGACCGACGGAAGCGTTACCATCATTGGCGCTGTCTCTCCTCAGGGCGGAGATTTCTCCGAGCCTGTGACACAAAACACCAAGCGTTTTGTGCGTTGCTTTTGGGGACTGGATAAAAGCCTCGCTTATGCCAGACATTTTCCGGCGATCTCCTGGCTGACCAGCTATTCTGAGTATCTCAATGACCTGGGAGCCTGGTATTCGGAACATGTTGACCGCAAATTTGTGGATTACCGCAACCAGCTGGTATCCCTGTTATCGCAGGAAAGCAGCCTGATGGAAATCGTAAAACTGATCGGCGGCGATGTGCTGCCGGATGATCAAAAACTGATCCTGGAGATCGCCAAGGTAATCCGTGTCGGATTTCTGCAGCAGAATGCGTTTCACAAAGACGATACCTGTGTCCCCATGGAGAAACAGTTCAAAATGATGGAAGTTATTTTGTACCTGTACCGCAAGTCACGTTCTCTGATTTCCATGGGCATGCCGATGTCCGTGTTGAAGGAAGATCCGATTTTTGACAAAGTAATTGCCATCAAATACGACGTGCCAAATGACCGGCCGGAACTTCTGGATGACTACAAAAAACAGATTGACCGTTTTTATGACAATGTCATAGAGCGCAACGCATAAGGAGGGATCAGAAATGGCAATTGAATATTTAGGCTTAAGTTCCATCAATGGTCCCATGGTTGTATTGGAAGGTGTCCAGGGAGCTGCCTATGATGAAATCGTGGAAATGACCGCCAATGACGGCAAGAAAAGACTGGGCCGCATCATCGAGGTAGATGAGGACCGTGCCGTAATCCAGGTGTTTGAAGGTACGGAGGGAATGTCCCTGCGCAGTGTCCATACCCGTTTGAGCGGTCATCCTATGGAGTTGGGCGTGTCAGAAGAGATGCTGGGACGCACATTCAACGGAATCGGTATCCCGATTGACGGGTTGGGAAAGATCCTACCAGACAAAATGCTGGATGTCAACGGCCAGCCGTTAAACCCGGTAACCCGGGAATATCCCCGAAATTATATCCGCACCGGCATTTCTGCCATCGATGGACTGATGACACTAATCCGCGGACAGAAACTGCCTATTTTTTCCGGCAGCGGACTTCCCCATGACCAGCTCGCCGCTCAGATTGTCCAGCAGGCATCCCTGGGTGACGATTCCGATGAAGAATTTGCCATTGTCTTTGCAGCCATGGGCGTCAAACATGACGTGGCAGAATTTTTCCGCCGTACTTTTGAAGAAAGCGGTGTGTCCTCTCATGTGGCTATGTTTATCAACCTTGCCAACGATCCGGTGGTGGAGCGTCTTATCACCCCCAAGGTGGCGCTGACCCTGGCAGAATACCTGGCCTTTGAAAAGAATATGCACATTCTGGTAATCCTGACCGATATGACCTCCTTTGCCGAGGCTATGCGTGAGGTGTCTTCCTCCAAAGGAGAGATTCCTTCCAGAAAAGGATTTCCCGGGTATCTCTACAGCGAGCTGGCTGCGCTTTATGAACGTGCCGGTATCGTACAGGGCGTCAACGGTTCGGTAACCCAGATTCCGATTCTGACAATGCCTAATGACGATATCACACATCCCATCCCTGACCTGACCGGGTACATCACAGAAGGGCAGATCGTACTGGACCGCACCCTCAACGGGCAGTCCATTTACCCTCCGATCAATGTCCTGCCCAGCCTTTCCCGGCTGATGAAGGACGGTATCGGCGAAGGTTATACCCGTGCCGATCACCAGTCCGTAGCAAACCAGCTATTCTCATGCTACGCCAAAGTGGGAGATGCCCGCGCACTGGCTTCCGTAATCGGAGAAGACGAATTGTCTCCGCTGGATAAAAAATATCTGGAGTTTGGCCGGGAATTTGAAAAACGCTTTGTGGGACAGGACCCTCACGATAACCGGAATATCATCGAGACCCTTAAGATTGGCTGGGAACTGTTACGAATGCTGCCAAGGGAGGAATTAGACCGGATCGATACCAAGCTGCTGGATCAATACTACGCTTCTTAAGGAGGATATTATATGAATCCAAACACATTTCCTACTAAGGGCAATCTGATCCTGGCCAAAAATTCCCTGGCTCTTGCCAGCCAGGGTTACGAGTTAATGGACAAAAAGCGGAATATCCTGCTGCGTGAACTGATGGGACTGATTGACCAGGCTAAGGAAATTCAGTCAGAGATTGATACTACCTACACGGAAGCCTATAAAGCGCTTCAATTAGCAAATATGGAACTGGGGATTCATTTTGTTGAGGAAATGGCAGCTTCCGTGCCGGTGGAAAACTCCATCCGCATTAAGACCCGCAGCATCATGGGTACAGAGATTCCGCTGGTCCAGCACGAGCCTGCGCCTATGACGCTCTCTTATGCCTATTACAGCACCCGGGAGTCCCTGGATGCGGCGCGAATGAATTTTGAGAAAGTGAAGGATTTGACAATCAAGCTGTCTATGGTGGAGAATTCCGCTTACCGGCTGGCCGCCAGCATCCGCAAAACGCAAAAACGGGCAAATGCCTTGAAAAATATTACGATTCCCATGTATCAGGCGCTTGTAACCGACATCACCAACGCATTGGAAGAAAAAGACCGTGAGGAATTCACACGCCTGAAAATAATCAAGCGGGCGAAGAAAGGGGCTTAAATCGATGGGCCAGGCATCCTGCGAAAACCCCGATCGCGATCCCGCCCAAAACGTCACTGGGATAGTGAACTCCCACGTATAACCGGGAAAAAGCAATCAATCCGGCGAGAACCCACAGGATGATACCTGTCCTGTGGGAAAGCCTCCCCCATAGTGCAGTCGCCGCCGCAAAAGATGCACAGGAATGCCCGGAAGGAAACGAATAATCTCTCTGCTTTTCTACAAGCAGAATCAATCCGTCAATCACCTCATAAGGCCGGGTCCGGACAAACATCGGTTTCAATATCATATTGGTAATCAACGCCCCGACTGCCAGCGCCAAGAAGGCAGCCATACCCGCCTTGCGCGTACCGCGGAAGCAAAGCAGCAGCAATGCCAGCACAATCCAAAACCAGCCTGCATCCCCCAGGAATGTGACGCCTTTCCAAAAGGGATTCATCCATTCCTGACGAAGCGACTGAATCCAAAGCAGGATGGCGCTGTCAAACTGCCAAAGATAATCTAAAATATTCATAAGCCTATCCTTTCAGAGTCTCCCATTACATTGCCGTCGGAAGATTCCACCGGTATCTTCGGGCCAGAATCCGGATTCCCACCACCAAGAGAGCGCTGACTACCATAGCGAGGTCATTGTTAAAGAAATTCAGCATTCCCACATAGCATATGGCCCCGGCGATAGACGCACAGGCATAGACATGCTTTTTCAACACTGCCGGAGTCTGACCGGCCATCATGTCCCGCAGGATACCGCCGCCCACCCCTGTGATGGTTCCCAAAAAAATCATTAAAAAATGATAACTCCCAAGTCCTGCTTCGATAGCGGTATCGATTCCAACCACCGTAAACGCGCCCAGGCCGATGGCATCCAGCAGGTTCATAATCCGCTCGTAAAAATCGGACTCCAGAATCTCCAGCGTAATCCGGCAGAATCTCACAATAATAAATAAAACCAGAACCGACAAAAAAGCCATCCACACATACACCGGCTTTACGAACAAGGTCGGCGGATGAATCCCGATAATCAAATCCCGAATCATTCCTCCGCCTACGGCAGTCGTCACTCCCAAAACAACAATTCCTAACAAATCCAGATGTTTCTTAATCGCTACCATCCCTCCGGAACAGGCAAAAGCGGCAGTTCCAATCATTTCTATCATAAAGAATACGGTAAATTCTTCCGGCATCTTCCTTCTCCCTTTTCGTACAAGCCATCCTCTCCGCTATCTTTCATGATTATAGCATGGTCTGCCGTTTCGTCAATCTATTTTATACATATCTCTTCAAAGTCTTTTGGAAAACCAGAAACAGCTTGACCTGGAGCCAGGTCCAGGTTATATAATAATGAGAGAATATTTCAAAAAGAAGGAGGGATTTTATCATATGAAATACCGGGAATTGGGCAATACTGGTTTAAAAGTAAGTGAAATCGGTATGGGGTGTGAAGGTTTTGGAGAAAACCGGTGTGAAAACGCACACCTGCTTTTTGATATGGCCGAAAAAAACGGGATTAATTATTTTGACCTTTACACTTCCAATCCGGAAATCCGGGCCAGTGTAGGAAAAGCGCTTGCCGGACGTCGGGAAAAATTCCTGATTCAGTCCCACATCTGTTCCATCTGGCAGAATGGCCAGTACAAACGAAGCCGCAACATCGAAGAGGTGCGGGCCGGATTTGAAGAAATGATGTCACTTTTACAGGTTGATTTTATTGACGTTGGCATGATTCACTATGTAGATTCTCTGTCTGACTGGGAAGAAATTGCCCGCGGGCCGATCCTTCCCTACGTATTGGAGTTAAAACGCTGCGGCAAAATCCGGCATATCGGACTCAGCAGCCATAATCCCCAAGTTGCCCTTGAAGCGGTGCGCAGCGGTCATATAGAAGTTCTGATGTTCAGCGTCAACCCCTGCTATGATCTGCAGCCGGCCGGCGAGGATGTCGAAGACCTCTGGAAAGAAGAGAGTTACCGAACCCCTTTGGTCAATATGAATCCGGAACGTCAGGAATTATATGAAGAATGCCAGCGCAGAGGCGTCGGAATCACCGTGATGAAAGCCTTCGGCGGCGGTGATCTGCTGGATGAAAAGCTATCCCCGGCAGGAAAAGCGCTGACCGTATGCCAATGCCTGCATTATGCCCTGACCCGGCCGGCAGTGACCAGCATTCTGGTAGGGGCCCATTCGGTAGAACAGCTGCAGAAAAGCCTGGCATATGAGACGGCATCGGAAGAAGAAAAGGACTACGCCCTGGCCTTTTCCTCATTCCCCAATATCAGCTGGCATGGCCACTGCATGTACTGCAGCCATTGCGCACCATGTCCGAAGGCAATCGATGTCGCCTCTGTAACAAAATTCCTCAATCTGGCCAAAGTCCAGAGGGAAGTGCCGGAGACAGTGAGAGAACATTACGAGGTGCTTCCCCACCATGCAGGAGAATGTATCCAATGCGGCGCCTGTGAGACCCGGTGCCCCTTTGGTGTGGAAATCAGAAAAAATATGGCAGAGGCGATGGCAATCTTCGGAAAATAGATGAGAACCTTGCCGAACCGGATCTCTGACAACAAAGAAAGGAATTTTTTAATTATGAAACTTATTCACATTCTTCTCGGTCTTCTTTGTTCTTTTGCGCTGATGATTACGCTGCTGATTACTTCTGTAGAGGCAGTTACTTACTGGACGCCAGGCTATTATGAAAAAGAATATCTCAAATATAATGTCCTGGAGAATGTCCATATGGAAATGGAAGACCTCCTGGATGTGACCACAGAAATGATGGCCTATCTTCGGGGACATCGGGAAGACCTGCATGTCCCCACCATCGTCAACGGCCAGTCCAGAGAATTCTTCAGCGAGCGCGAAATCGCCCATATGGAGGATGTCCGGGGATTGTTCCTTGGTGCAATTGCCATCCGCCAGGGCTGCTTAATCCTGATCCTGGCTGCCCTGGCAATCCTCCTCTATACCAAAGCAGATTTAAAGCGTCTTCTTCCAAGAACGCTTTGTGCCGGAACCATATTATTTTTTGCGGTACTGGCCATGTTGGCAGCAATAATCGCCAGTGATTTCTCTAAATATTTTATTGTTTTTCATCACATCTTTTTCAATAATGATCTGTGGATGTTAGACCCCCGGACCGATTTACTGATCAATATCGTGCCGGAACCATTTTTTATGGATACGGCAACACGAATCGGAGTTACGTATGGAATCAGCGTTCTGACCGTTTTTCTGCTCTGTATCGGGTACCTGTTACTGGCCAGGAAGAACTCCAAAAACACAGATCCGCACAGCTGACAGACCCTCTCCGGATATTTTTTTCTTTACTTGTGCAAAAATATCGATTATACTATAAAAATACCAAATTGCTTAGAAAAGAAGTAAACCGGGAGATTCTGACCTATGAAACTAACAGCTAAAAAAAGGGGGTTATCCTTTTTCCTATGCCTTTCGCTGCTGAGCGGGCTGTTTTTGCAGCCGGCTTTCGCCGCTCCTGCCTGGCCTGACGGCCCTTCGATTTCAGCGGAAGGCGGCATTTTAATCGACGGCAACTCCGGCGCAATTTTATATGCCAAAAATATTCATGAGCAATACTTTCCTGCCAGTATCACCAAGATCTTGACCGCCCTGATCATTCTTGAGAATTGTTCTCTGGATGAAGTTGTGACCTTTTCCCATAATGCTGTGTACAATGTGGAAGTCAACAGCAGCAACGCCAACTTAGAAGAAGGCGACCGGCTGACCGTTCTTGACTGCCTTTATGCTATGATGCTGAAGTCGGCCAATGAGGCGGCTAACGCACTTGCAGAACATGCCGCAAGTTCCACAGAAGCGTTTTCTGCGATGATGAACGCCAAAGCCCTCTCCCTTGGCTGCACAGACTCCCATTTCAGCAACCCCAGCGGCCTTAACGACCCTGACCATTACACCTCTGCTCATGATATGGCACTGATTGCTCAAGCTGCCTTTCAAAATGAAACCTTTGCTCAGATTGTATCCACCCTTTACTATGACCTCCCTCCCACCAAAAGGAATCCGGACGGACTTCGCATCTATCCGGGACACCAGATGATAAAAAAGAACAGTCCCAATTATTATCCGGGTGCTGTCGGCGGAAAAACAGGATATACCACGCTCGCCGGCAACACGCTTGTTACGTGTGCCAGCCGAAACGGAATGCAGCTGATTACCGTCGTATTAAATGGCCATCGGACCCACTATATCGATACAAGAGCGATGATGAATTTCGGCTTCCGCAATTTCCGTTCCCTGGAGATTTCCGATTATGAAACCACCTATACCTCCATTGAAAACGATCTGACCATCGCGGGTCTTCCCGTCACGGATCTGTCAGTCATTCATACCCAGGAGGACCGCCGGATCACGCTTCCCATCAATGCTGAATTTTCGGATACTACGTCCTCGATCTCCTATGACCTTCCTGCTGGTTCCCCGGAACATGCTGCCGCCTGGATCAGCTATGATTATGAAGGACATATGGTGGGATCTTCGTATCTGCTAATCGGCCCCAAAGAGCCGGAAGTGCTCTCTTCCATAGCAGAAGTTCCTCTTGCAGAACCGGAAATCCCCGCCACACAAGAGCCTCTTGAATCCGATGCTTCAGCCGACGCTGCCCCTGCAAAAGGTCATACGCCTGCCTTTAAGTTTTCCCTTCACATCCCGCCCTTTTTTTGGTTTCTGCTGGCCGCAGCTTTTGCTGCTGCCGCAGGATATGGGATTTTGTACATCATCCAGAATCAGAGAAAACAGGAATCCGCCAATCAGCGATTGCGTTATCAGCGCCGTCAGCAGAGGCTTCAGGATATCGGCATATCCAATGATGAATTTCAGCTTTTATTAGAGCAGAAACGAACCCGGAAGCCAATCCTGGATGGCGCCAGACGCAGAACGCCAAAAAGGCGAAAATATCGTTAATCCGACCGGACGCGTCACGGATGTGTCTGCTGGATAATCTCATAATAATAAAACCAGGTACGCCTCCCGTGGCCTCCTGGTTTTGTTTTTATCAGCTTCTCTTTTGTCCGGTCCTCAGCCGCTTTTTCTTTTCCCGGCTGCGTTGCGATCTCTTCTTGCGCACATCTTCCTTGCGCCCCATAATCTCCATGGCTCCATCCTCATCCGTCAGCTTCAGGGTCTTGACCACATAAACTTGTGTATCATCAATCCGTTTCATACGGATCTTTCCCTTCAGATAACCATGCTCCGGACATAAAGCCAATCCATAGTATAGCTTTTGGTTCGGCGTAAACCACCGCACCTTTTTGCGAAGCATCCTTCCGCATTTATAGCACTTCATCTCGGCTACGGAACGTTCCTTCATGGCATCCTCCTTAGAAGGAAATATCCGCGACACATATTTGGAATAGCTGGGAAAGGTCATACGGACTTCCTCTTTCTTATTATCCGGAATCCGATAATAATCGATCGACTGATAAGGCAAAAGCCTATCCTCTCCCCATTCCTCCATCATCCGCGCCCACACCTTTCCTGTGTAGTAGGCGTCATCCAGCGCTCTATGAAAAGGCCTTTCCTCCAGAAGTCCCAATTCCTCCACCGCGGTATCCAGAGACGGCTTGACACCATCCTTGTAAAAAAGCGCATACAATTTTTGAACATCATAATAAAATAATGGTTTCGGAAACGGATTCTCCACTGCAAAATACTTCATGTTCCTCTGCAGTTCCGTCAAATCCATAGAACCCCAGGTGCAATAAATGCTGTCTTTTGGACACCACTCCAAAAAGTCATTAACCGCAACCGTAAAATTCTCTCCATGGTGCTGCAGTTCTCTCATATCCATATGAGTGACCTCAGAAATCGCAAAATGCATCTGTGTATAAACCTGCGGACGAATCAGCCGATGGAACTCACTGCTGATCCGGCAGTCCTGTTCCAGCCTGACCGCGCCAATCTCTATAATTTCAAACGGAAAATCTTCTATGGAATCTGCCTTTCCATGTACACTTTGATTCCATTCCAAGTCAAATATAATGTAATTCTTCATAATAAACGATTATATCATAAAGCAAAGCGTTTGCCTATCCCCCTTATTTCAAGGAAAGCATCCACCGTTCCAACTCGCTGCGCATCCCCAATATCGTTCCCTGCACCATCTCCGGTTTTCCTCCCCCTTTTCCCGAAAATTCCTCGTGAAACTTCTTCAGAAAATCACGCAGATTTACACTTTGGCTTCCCAGAATATATTGGTATCCCTGTCTGTCATTTCCCAGAAAAATCCCACAGATTCCGCTGCAGCGGTGCATCCCCACATCCACAAAACGCCTGGCAGCATTTTTATCCAGTTCTTCTTCAAACAACAAAATATTCTCCTTACTCCCGCCTTCCGTCTGTCCGGATGCAGACAATTCTTCCAGTTTCTGTTCCAAATAACGGCTCTGCATCCGGAACAGCTTGTCCTTCCACTGTTGTCCTTCCCTCTGAAGCCGTCTCACTGCCTCTGCTGTCTCATAAGGCTTTGCCGACAGCAGCCGCGAAATCCCCAGTATATTGTTTTCCTTTGCCCGGTAATCCTCCAAAGCCCGAAAACCGCATACCATCGTCACCCGAGTCCCTCCTTTGTGCCTGGCGGCATCAATCAGACGGATCATTCCGATCTCCCCTGTATGCTTCACATGCGGAGCACAACAGGCACATACGTCGTACCCTGGCACAGTCACAATCCGCACCTGCCCGCTCAATTCTTTCTTGCTGCGGTAATCCATCTTTTCCAATTCCTCTTTTGACGGGTAGTCCGTCTGAACAGCAAGATTTCTCACTACCGCTTCATTCGCCTCCTGCTCTATCATTTGCAGCTGCTCCTGCGTAAAACTGCCGTTAAAATCCATGGTCACTAATTCTTTACCCAGATGAAACCCCACATTATCATAACCAAAATGCCGGTTTACCAGTCCCGAGACGATATGCTCCCCTGTGTGCTGCTGCATTTTGGAAAGCCGTTCTTTAAAATCAATATGGCCGACCACTTCTGTTCCCGTATCAATCGCCGATTTTCCATAGTGAACGATGACTCCGTCTTTTTCCTGCACATCTTCGATTGCCACTTCCTGAATTATCCCTGAATCCGCATACTGACCGCCTTCCTCCGGAAAAAAACAGGTCCGATCCAGCACAATCCCGTAACATCCCCTTTTCTCTTCCCATTCACAAGAAATCACCCGGGCTGTAAACTCTTCCAGATGGCTGTCCTGGTAAAATAGCTTTTCTGTCATAATTTTTTATCTCCTTCTCGCTCTGCTCTTTTATCCCCTCTTAGGTCTGACGAATCGTCACCGGCTCTTTCCGCCGGATATCCCGTAAAAACATGGCTCTCTGCAAAACAGATCCGTTCTGCAGAAAGCCACACTTTTTACTATTCTTATAAGCTATAACCCAACGCCAGCGGCAGCCAGGTCGTCAGCGGTGCAAACAGGCTAATTGCCATCAGTACAATAATATTACAGATCAGATACGGCAAAGCCCCCTTAAATATCGCAATAATCGGCATTCGATTAATCTTATTACACGCGTTCAGGCACATTCCCACCGGCGGAGTAACCAGGCCGATCGCCAGACCGGTGATCATCATCGCGCCAAACTGTAAAGCCGAGAAACCATAACTCTGCATCACCGGCAGCATAATCGGAGTCAGCAGCAGAATCGCCGGACTCACATCGATGAAAGTACCGATCATCAGAATCATCACACAGAACACCAGTGCGATCCCCCAGCTGGGCATATTCAACGCAATAAAGAAATTCGCCACAATCTGCGGCACCTTCTGCATTGTCAAAACCCATGTAAAAATCGTGGTAAAACCGATAATCAGCATAATCGAAGATGACGAGATCAAGGTCTTCTTTAACGCTTCAACGATAGCCTTCCAGGTCAGTTCTTTGTAGATGAAGAAGCCTACCAGTATCGAATACAAAACCGCCACTCCTGCGCTTTCAGAGGCCGTACACACACCAAAAGATACGCATACGATAATAAATACCGGCATCAGCAAGGCTGGAATACCTGATAAAATTGCACTGGCAAACTCTTTAAATACAAACGGAGTCTTTTCCGGATGCCATCCATTCTTATGGCTGACAGCAAACACTACAACCAGCTGGGTAACACCTATTAAAATTCCTGGCATTGCACCGGCCATAAATAATGCTCCTACCGATGCGCCGGAAATCATGGAATACACAATCATAGGAGTAGATGGCGGAATAATCATACCCATCGTAGAGGACGCTACCGTGATACCCGCTGAGGCATCCGGCGGATAACCCAAATCTTCCATTGCCGGAATCAAAATACTTCCCAGCGCGGAGGTATCCGCTACTGAAGAACCGGAAATGCCGCCGAAAATCATGGATGCTACGATATTAACCTCTCCCAGGCCGCCATGAAACGGTTTTAACAACTGTAAACAGAAATTAATAATCCTTTTTGTAATGCCGCCGGTATTCATCAATTCACCGGCCAGCATAAATAATGGCATTGCAATCATCAATTCACTGTAAGCGCCGTTCCACACCCTCTGCGGCACCATAGACAAAAAGGTCGGGGCATTGGTAACAATATAAGTAACACACGAAGCGCCGATCGCAAAGGCCAGCGGCACCCCCAGCACCGCAAAGAAGATCAGCAGCACTAAAAGAATAATCATTGCCATAACAGATATTCAACTCCTTTCTCTTCTTACGGGGTTTCTTTTGTCAGTACCTTATTCTTCGGCTCAAAGTAAGAAACATCCACAGTGACAAATTCTATGATTTTGATAACAACGCAAACCGCGCATATTACGCCTGCTACCGGCATGATTCCGTACATATACTTCATCGGAATCTCCATTCCCTGGCTAATCTGCTTTCCTGCCACCCCAACATAAGCAAACCCCTGCTTGGTAAACACCAAATCCACTGCCAGGACAATCAGATAATTCACTACACTGAGCCACCGCTTAATAGCCGGCGGTACCCGGTCATAGAGAATATCGATAATGACATGTTCATTTTTCAGAACGTTAATCCCCATTCCCCAAAATGTGGTAAACGCAAACAAAGTTACATTGAACTCCGAAAGTTCCTTCCAGCTATGGGAAAAGAAGTACCGCGCAATAACGGAGAAAATCACCAGTACTGCCAACAATCCCATGGCTACCACACCGATACCAAAATAAATCTGAAATACCTTATCGCCGATTTTTTTCAACTTTTCGATGATAATCAACTCCTTTCTCCTTAACCGGAAAGGCCCCCGGAATACATCGGTACTTCCAATACCAGGATTCCAGGAGCCTCCGAATCATACATCTGCTCTGCTCATTTTACTTTGTATTTGCCACGATATCCAGCATCTCCTGCAGTTCGTCTGCGGTCATGATCCCCTCTTCCACACACTGGTCATAAACAACCTGCACTGCATCCTGGAATGCTTTCAGTTCTTCATCCGTAGGCTCATAAACTTCGCATCCTGCATCGATAACCACCTGCTTGGCTGCTTCCTGATTCTCATCAATCAGCTGGTCATTGTAGGTTCCCATATCAGCGGCGCACTCAGAAATAATGTCACGATACTCCTGCGGAAGTCCATTCCACCAGCCGGCATTCACATAGAAGGGGTCCGGATGGAACTGATAATTCACTTCGGTAAAGTACTGCTGTACCTCATAGAACTTCATGCCTTCCACATTTACCCACGGGTTCTCCTGCCCGTCTGCAACGCCGGTCTTTAAACCCATGTACAAATCAGAATAAGGAATCGTAGTGGTAGTCGCGCCCAGGGCCACAAAGGTCTTATCGATAGTGTTCATACCATTCGTACGCATCTTCAACCCTACCAGGTCTTCCGGTTTGGTGATCGCGTGCTTGCTGTTGGAGAACTGTCTCCAGCCGCCGGCATCGCACAGGTTGATAATCACGGTTCCGGTCTCGGCTTCTGCTTCCGCGCAGACCTTCTTTGCCAGGTCACTCTGCAGCAATGCGGTAACCTGTGCACGATTCTGTGCCAAAAACGGCATGGTAAACATCAGCAGACGCGGACTGAAATCAAACTGGCCGCCTCTCATGCCCTGAACAGTGCCTGCCACAACCTGCTCCAGCATCTCTTTTTCCGTACCCAGCTGACCGTTTCCAAACACCTCTACCGTCACATGGCCGTTTGTCTTCTCGGCCACATCAGCAGCAAACTTCTCCATAGAAACAAAACGCGGATTGCCTTCCGGCTGCGCATGGCCAACCATCATGGTGAAATCACCCAGATCCGCAAACGCATCCTCGCCATCAGCTGCTGCTGCCTGGCTTTCCTCTCCTTCAGCCTTCTCAGCAGCCGTATCTGCCGCCGTGCTGTCAGCAGCAGGCGCCTGAGTTGCTGCTGGCTGGTTTCCGCTGCCGCAGGCTGCCAGACTGGATGCCGCAAGAGCCAGTGTCAGTAACATTGCAATTCTTTTTTTCATAAATCCTTCCTCCTTGAAAAATATAATTACATGTCTTAATCCTGTCAGAATCCGGAGTACCCGGAACTGACGCCAACTTGTATACAACCATGCTTTGATATTACCATATTATCCCTGTAAAAGCAACTATTTTTCCGTATATTCCGCATATATTTTTTATTTGGTTATTATTTTTCAACATTATATTTTGTTTGTTTTGTATAATATTTCTCGTTTTAATTATATATTTTATATATATTCTCCTTTTTTCTTTTTCTCATCCCCATATTCTTGGTATATTTCGCCATATTTTACGGACACATTTCGTCACACCTGTATACAAGTCTGTCCCCCCATTCTTTGTTATCCATTTGACAGTTTGTTTTTCTCCACCTATAATAAAGGAACTAATGATCACGGAACGGAGGGGTGCACATGGAAACCAATCTTTCTTGCGATGAAATTTATAAAATTCTCGAGAGTGAAATCGTTCAGCTGAAAATTCTGCCAAACGAAATTATAAGCGAGAATACTCTCTGCCGGCGTTTTCATATTTCCCGTACCCCCATCCGAAGTGTACTGCAGCGTCTGCAGCAAAACGCCTTTGTGCAGATTGTTCCATACAAAGGCACCATCGTTACTGCTATCAATCTGAAGCTTGTCAACCAGTGGATATTCCAGCGTCTGGCTGTAGAATGTATGGTACTTCGCGACTTTATCAGTATCTGTACTCCCACAGACGTTGCCCATATCCATTACGCCCAGGACCTTCTACAAAAAACAGAACAGAAGCTGTCCTCTGATCCTGAGCGCTTTGATATCAATGAATTTCTTCTCAAAGACCTGTCGATGCATAAAATCTGGTTTCAGGTCACAGATAAACTTTATCTATGGGAAAATCTGACCCGTCCGCAGGCAGATTATTCCCGTTTCATCCGCCTGGATATTATGAAAGGGCGCAATGTCCCGGATGTTATGCAGGAGCATCAGGAACTGATTGAAATTATCGAATCCCGGAATCTCCCTGCCATCGAACCACTCCTGAGACGCCATCTGTATGGTGGCGTACGCCGTATGGGCAGTGAATTGTTTTCTGACGAATATCAGCGCTTTTTTATCACTGACAATCATCACAGCTAGCTGGCACAAGAGCCGATTGGGAGGATTTACATTTCGATGAAATTATTATACTTATATATAGGACATATCAACCGGCCATTGGCATACCATGAATTTTCTTTTTCCAATGATTATCTGGTGCATTTTGACCGCAACAGCAAAATATTAAATATCAATAAGAATCCGGAAAAACAGGTTTTTGCCTATGCAGACAATATCTCCGACCTGAAACTTCTGGTCGGCAAAAACGGCTGCGGGAAATCCACCATTTTGAGTCTCCTCGGTCTGTCACCACAGGATCTCAGGCATGAGTTCCTCCAATATGAAAATAACTATTTTCCCACACAGGAACAGGCCTATGACTGGTTTGCCTTGTATCACCTGGAAAATGACTGCTTCGCGCTGGAAGGCTACAACCCCTCCCTGCTTCTTGAAAACTGCGGTTATTCTCTGCAAAACCATTATTCTGTCAGTTTCCGTTATGATTTTGCAGAGAATCAGATTAAAAATGTGGTATTGCTGCAGGAATCCCGGGATTCTGCAACCAACCGCAAACATATCAATCATTTGGCTCTTCTTTTTTACCGGCTGGAACCAACCGTTTCCTGGTATATTCATCCAAAGAGGAAAAGACATGATCCATACAATGCCTGTTTCTTTGAACGTTATGACATATCCCAGCTCAGCTATTATGCAATTGAACATTTTTTGTACCTGGCCGCCCAAAAGGATGCCGAATTCCGGCCTTTTTTCGACAACACTCCATCCGCTTTGACTGTAAGGCTTTCTCTGGAACACAGCAGCATCAATGATCTTATTTTGACACACCAGGAAGATTCCCTGGCAAAGAGAATATACGGCAACCTGCATTCCTTTTTAAGTATGCCTGTTCAGCAGCTAAAAATGCCCCCTCACCATTCGGATGAATTAAACTGCTGCCACAGCATGATTATCCGTTATCTGGAAGAACTGCTTGTTTTTTCTTTGAAAGAAAATCCCGCAGAAAACGAAAAATCATATACCATTTTACAGGAAGCAAGCGAGTCCGTCCGCTATACAAAAAGACGTGATTTCCTTCTGGACTTTATCGGCCGCCTGACAAATACCCCTGCACCGCCGGATTCCTATAAAAACACCATCATGGATTCCTATGATCTTTATCTGGCAAAACAATTCTGCGCTGCCTTGGAGCAAATTCCGGAACGATTTTTCGTATCCGGAGAAAAGGCTGAAATTCGGTTATCCTCTTGTGAGACGAATTTTTTGGAACCATTGATGAACTGTTATGACCAAAACTACGCCACAGAGGAACACGAACTGAATCATGCCGCTTTTCTCAGCTTCCGCGTACAGAATCTCAGCACAGGGGAATTGGCTCTCATCGACCTGTATGCCGCTATTCTGTCTGGCATAAAAGCAGTCAGCCAGCAGGCCTCCCATATCCTTCTTCTTCTGGATGAGCCAGACAGCCGGCTGCACCCGGAATGGTCGCGGCTTTTTCTGAAACGTTTGACAAGCTTTCTTAAAAGCGAAAGCTTCTCTTCCTATCAGTTCCAGATCCTGATAGCAACCCATTCTCCATTGTTGCTGTCGGATGTGCCCAGAAAAGATATTATTTGTCTGGATTTTGCCGAAAACTCTTTAAAAGTCACCTCCGCAAACCATGGTTTTATGAGCAACCTAAATGATATCCTGATTGACAGCATGTTCCTGCAATCTCCCTTCGGGGCGTTCGCAGAGGAATACACTGACCAGATCCTCTCCGAAATTGCACAGCTAAAAGAGAGTATTCCAGCTTCTGTCTCTGATAAGAATTTGCTGCCACAGCTTGATCGCCTGAATGAGAAAATCGCAATCATCGACGAACCCTACATCCAAACGGTTCTGCAAAAATCCTTAAATCAGCTGCGGGAATTGTGCGACCATCAAAATTCTCGCAAAAAACGGATTCAGTATCTGGAAAACGAACTAAAAAAACTGAAAGCCTTAGAGGATGAACAATGATCTATACCCATTACCAAAATGACAAAAAACTGCGGCACTGGTATGCCTCGCAAATCCTCCGTTCCTGGAACAAACCAGCCAAAACATCCAAATCCATTCCTCCTATCCTGCAAAATCTACGGGATGAACTATCCGTAATGGATCAAAAAATCCTTTTTGCCATATTGCTGAAAGACCGGGCGACTCTGGAAAGAAGATATTCCTGGATTGCAGAATACGGAAAATTATGCGATTTCGTGGCATATTACCCCTTGCTCGAAGAGCAAACCAAAAAGACTCATTCCTATCAGCCATTACGAAAAAAATATCTTGCTCAATACAAAGGCCACTATCTGAACGCATTGATTTCAAAAATATCACTCAG
>CAMSTY010000044.1 GCA_947063875.1 uncultured bacterium | reverse complement strand
CGACAACAACGCAGCAGATGGAAATTCAGGCAAGTCATTTGGCGAAATGTAAATGCGTCAGTACACCAGAGACAGGGCAATTCGCTATCGAAAATATTGTTCGCTCACCGTCTGCAACTAACAATCTTCCTCATTCCAAGGAAAATTTACAATCATCTGACATCTAATCATCAATAAGCAAAGCCTCCATTCTAAGTAAGTTTCATATATAATTTTTCACAATATGGTATTATCTTTTCCAACATCCGCATATTTAAAAGCATCTGACTTGAAATATCCAGCAGTAGCTGTTGTTAATGTGAGTTTTTTGACGTCTGTTTCGTAATCAACATTTTGGGGAGAATAACCATTTGTCGGTTTTTGCTCACATATTTCTGCTAACCTTACCCGTTTCCAACTTATAGGAACATCAAGTGGTTTTTCTTTCTTAATAGCACCTGTTTGAATCAATCTTTTCTTTACCGCCTGTATCTGACAATATAACTCCTCTCCCGTTCCTTCCTCTGGGTTCTGCTCTACCAATCTTCCTTGCATGGCGTATTGTATAATTGACTTCTGTATATCCACTGAAGATTTCTTATTCAATGCTTTCAGTTCAGAATGCGCTTTATCATATTTTTCTATATATAGAAGTAATTCTTCAATTTTTGCCACAATACATCTTTGTTCCTCAAATGGGGGCATCGGAATTATTGTCTGCCCCAATGTCCACGAAGTATATCGCCCGGGCGAATGCGGCTCCTATGAACTGGCGACCATTCTCGGCAATGAGCCGGCACAGCCATTTGATGGCGATCCCAACGACTCACGCAACTTCCACTATGTACATATTACCTATCTTCCGGAAGGCGCCTGTGTCGGGGAGCACTATCACCGCGACAACGAGCAATTCTATCTGGTAATCGGCGGCAAGGCAGAGATTACCCTGTGTGGAGACAAATTCGAGGCAGAACCCTACACCATTGCGGTGATCCGTCCGGGCAGCTCCCACGGCATCAAGAACATCGGCGAAAGCACCCTGACCTATATCTGCTGTGAAATCGAGCCGGCACGCAAGTATGACTATGAACTTGCCGAGGAAAACAACTAATCCGGCACCAAAAAAAGAAACCTTATTTCCGTTGGTTTAACCAACCGAAATAAGGTTTCTTTTTAGTGATAGCAAATCACCGGAATCCCCTGATACACCAGGTCATACAACGCCCCGGTCTTCGACGGAGGCAGATTGACACAGCCATGGCTCCCGTTTGTCTTATAAATCGTCCCGCCAAAGCTTCCCCGCCAGTTGGCATCATGAAGTCCGATACCACCGTTAAACGGCATCCAGTAAGAGACCGGAGACTCATATTCATAGCTGCCGTCCGCACGTCTGGCTCCCCGCAGCACCCGGTCGCGCTGCTTGTACGTCATGGTGTAAATACCGGCAGGCGTATGATGCCCCCTGGCCTCATTGCCCGTCACACAAGGGGCGTCCCATACTACCGCCCCATCCTTGACCATATAGACGTGCTGGTTCGTCAGATCAATCTCCACATAGGTCTGTCCCCATTCCGGATCACCATGCCATGCTGCCGCCTGGGCATACTGCGGTTCCCTGGACTGCGATTCCCCGGTGCGGACTATTGCAGTCAACGCCTCCTTCTCCGCCGCCTGGTCGATCCTCCATCCGTAAGCGCCGCTGACAGACACCTCTCTGCCGTCAGCCGTGCGGAAGGTACGGGCCGTTCCTGCCGTGTCATGCCGCCCGGCCAGTTCCGCCACAAAAGCAGCCACCTTTTCGTTATCCAGCTGAATCTCCCCATCGGCAGTTCCGGTCAGCCAGGAACAGATTACATCCGCCTTAACCGCCTCGCTGTCCTCTCCAAACGTATAGGTGATCTCCATCTCCCGGCACCGGTTCATGGTATCGCAGAGATCTTTCAGCCTCTCATCCCCGGCCGTCATCTGCACCTGATAATAGCAGCCCGCGTCCTCCAGGCTCACCTCCCGGTCCCCGGCCGCTACCGCATCCCGGATCACCTGCATCGTCTTCTCCGGATAAACGTTATTCCCCCGCACTTCCGGCACAATCGTAAACGGCTTGCCTTCCTGGTACTCACTGACATGAGCGTCCTGGGTAGTGGTAATGCCGCTGCCGCTTATGCAGTTCAATTCCAAGATCCGGGCCTCCAACGCCTCTGCATTGTATGTATTTTGCAGCTGGATCCGATAATCGTTGTCCGCATCCGGACCGAACACCCGGCCGGCCGCATTCTCTTTTTGCAGGATTTCCTCCAGAGCGCCGTCCGGCAGGCCAATCGTATACCCGATGTCCTTCCCCTGAATCGTCTCTGTGGCCCCGTTTCGTTCCTTAATTGTCAGTTTATATTCATTCGTATAGAAGTTCCCGATATGTGCTTTGGCTTCGTCCACCGTCATCCCGCTGATCCCCAGCCCGTTGAGTGTTGTGCCCTGAACGAAAGTGTTCTCCTCGCCATAAGCTGTCAGCGTCAGGACCCCTGCCGCCATCCATACGGCCAAAATCCTGCCTATCGCACATTTTTTATGATTCCTCATCGTTTACTTTCTCCTCCATTCTGCTGCCGCCTGGCTGCGCCATTCTTTATTATAGAATCACTTCCCGCTTCCGTCAAGGAAAAGCCTTCCCGAATTTATTGTCAAATCTATTGTCTGACAAACACAAGCAGCAGATACCCCAATGTCAAACACAACCCGATCGCAAACAACATCAATCCAAAAGAAAAACTCTCCTCCACCAACCGGCCGTTCCTTTGCAGCTGCCTTTTCATGCAGGCGGCTTTTTCTGACATCTTTCTTTTTCTTTCGCTGATGCCCTTGCCAAAAGCAGAAAAACTGCCGTCCGTCGCTCTCCCGCACCGCACACTGTCCGCCACCCACGGAATCTGGCTGTGGGTGCTTCTTCTTGCCGTCCGTATCACAAAGTCTGCCATCTGATCCATCGCACGGCAGACAACCGCCGATACCGATAAAAACACGGCGACAACCGAAGATACCAGATAGCGGTCCAAAAAGCAGCAGACTGCCCCGCCAATTCCCGGCAGCACCACCTGTAAAAGGGGGCGATACAGAAGATTTTCCAAGTCCAGCCAGGGCAGCCAGCGATCCGTATATCTCCTGCCAGAGGTCCCCGGCCTGCGAACAGCCACCAGATATAAAAGCACGCCGATGCCGATGGAAATCCCGGCGCCCTTCAGATTCTCCAGGGAAAAGTATGCGATTGTATGCCTGTGTCCCGCCTGTCCGAAAAATGCCTGTCCCATATCCGCCAACAGGTCCATACTCTTGTGCGCCGTCATCCCCAGCAGCGGCAGCAGCACTGCAGCCGCTGCCAGCGCCAGCTTGCTGGAAGTTTTCATATATTCCGCCGACATGGCATCAAACTCCGCCTGCCGCACCGAATGCCGTTCCACAAACAGGGCAACAAACAGTTTCAGCATATAGGCTACCGTCATGCCGCCGCTGACCAGAAATATCCACTCCGCCCCCTTCCAGAAACCCCAGGAATCCACGCCCCTGATAATGCCAGAAGCCATACCGCCTGCCGATACTGCATTTGTATACTCCACAATACTCTCATGAAGCAGCGTCTTGCTCACATATCCGCTCCACAAAGGCATACCGCCGATCCCCAATGCCCCCATCAGGAAGCAGAACATCAAAAACGGCTTTTTTCTGCCAAAACCCTGGATATCATTCAGATCCAGCTGATGCAGATTCATAAACACAGCCGCCGCACACAAAAACAACACCAGCTTAAACAGCGAGTGGTTTACCATATGAAGAAGCGCTCCCCTGACAGCCAGTCCGCCGTCCTCCCCTGCCGCCCGCAAAAGCACGCTCATCCCAATCCCGGTCATGATAAACCCGATCTGAGAGACGGAGGAACACGCCAGGATACGCTTTAAATTGATCGAGAACAATGCCAGAAACGCCCCCAGAAACATGGTTACCAGTCCCAGAAGGACTATCCCCAGTCCCCAGGACGAATCTGCCGCGAACATCCGGCAGGACACCACAATCACTCCGAACACCCCCGCCTTGGTCAGGATTCCGGACAACAGGGCGCTGGCCGGAGCAGGCGCCACCGGATGCGCCTTGGGAAGCCAGATATGAAGGGGAAAACATCCTGCCTTTGCGCCGAAGCCAAACAGCAAAAGCCCGCCTGCCACGTACAGCTGCCTTCCCGGCAAACCCAGCGCGCAGGAAACCGGCGCTCCTGAGAGAATTTCCCCTGCCGTCTCTGCCACCTGGTCGAATGCCAGGCTATGGCACAGGTCATACAAAAGAAATAACCCCATCAGCATTGCCATGCCGCCAATCACTGCCACCGCCAGATAGGTTTGAGCCGCCCGCAGGCTTTCCTTCTTTTCGTCAAATGCCACCCACACGTAAGAGGTGAAGGACATAATCTCAAAAAAGATAAAGGTAGTGTAAAAGTCTGCCGACAGAAACACTCCCGCAGTAGCCAAAAATGTTGCCCAGAAAAACAGATAATACCGGCCCTTTTTCTCATAGTGCGCCATGTACTCCCGCGAGAATACGCCGCTGACCCCCCACATCAGCACCGCGATTGCCAGATAGATTAGCCGGAACCCGTCTGCCTGAAAGGACAGGCCCTGCCCGCATATCCCCGGAATCATCAAACTGTTTCCTTCATTCATGCGGCCTCACCCCCAATCTCTCCCAGCAGTTCCATCAGCGGAGCAAAATGCAGTCCCAACCCCAGAATCACAGCTGCAAAAATCAATAAAGGAACGAGCATCATCCACCCGGGGTCCCGATATCCTTCCGCAATCCTCTCACCGGAAATCTTCGGAAAATACGCCCGTACCAGCACGGTCAGCATGTAAATCCCGGTCATCAACGCCGAATATAAAATCACCGCCACTCCCGCATAAGCGAGCCGGCCTTTTGCTCCTGCCGATGCGCCGCCGCAGGCAAAAGCCGCCTGCACCAGGTTCCATTTACTGATAAAACCGCCCAGCAGGGGAATCCCCATCAGCGACAGACTTGCCACTGTCAGGCATCCGAACGTCACCGGCATCTCTCGCCCCACGCCGTCCAACTCATATACCTGTGTTTTTCCCGTCTGATGCATCACCGCACCGGCACAGAAAAAAGAACAGATTTTCATAAAAGCATGCACCACCAGATGACTAAGCGCCGCCGTCAGACCCAGAGGACTCATCATTGCCGCCCCGAACAAGATATAAGACAGGTTGCTGACCGTTGAATATGCCAGGCGGCGTTTCCAGTGAATCTCCCGCACGGCCATGGTTGAGCCAAAAACAATCGTGATCAGAACCGCTGCCATCACGACCCACTGCGCCCAGCTTCCCCGCAGAAACGCAGCGCCATAGCTGAAATACGTAAACCGCAGAATGGCAAAGGCCCCCGACTTCACCACCGCCACCGCATGAAGCAGCGCCGTCACCGGCGTCGGGGCCACCGTGGCTCTTGGCAGCCAGCCATGCAGAGGAAAAAGCGCCGCTTTGACGCCAAACCCGAAAAAGGCCAGCACATACACAAAAAGCAGAACGTTCCTCCATGATTCTGCCGCCGCCAGGTCCAGCACCCCTCCCGCTACAAAATCCGTATTTCCGGTAACCGAAAAACTCAGCACAAACACTAACCCGATAAAGGCAAACGCCGCACCGCCGATGGAATAATACAGATATCGGCGGCTGGCCTCTTTCGCCTCTCTCGTCATCGGAAAAAGCACCAGCGGAAAAGTCACCAGAGTCAGCATTTCATAGCAAAGATACATGGTCACCAGGTTTCCCGCCAGGGCAATCCCCGCCGTCACCCCATAGGTCATGATATAATAGGCAAAAAACATCCGTTTTCGTTCCTCATGCCTCATATATTCAAAAGAATATAATGCTGCCAGAGGCCACAAAAAGGCAATCAGTCCGGCAAATACGCCGCCCATCGGGTCCAGCTTAAACCGCACCGTAAGGTTTCCAAACAGGCGGAACAGAACCAGATTCGTCTCCATCCGGTACCGCAACAGCCAGAAAATCACTAAGCTGTTAAGCAGTACCAGACTCTCCGTTATCACTGCCAGCCACCGGTCGTCCTTCTTTCCCTCTGTCCTGAAATGCAGAATCAGGATCGACGCTCCCCCCGCGACAGGAAGCAGTACCGGCACTGCCAGAAGCATTTCACTCATAACCATCCCTCCGTCACAACACTCCGGACGCAATCTTTTCCAGCATCGACAACAGGAACCCCGGGAAACAGCCGAACCACAACGCCCCCGCCGTCAGCACAAAAACCGGCGCCAGCATCCAGGCAGAGACCTTTTCTGCCGCCGGGCAAGGCGAACCTCCCTCCCCGGTTTCGTCCCTTTTAAGATCGGTTCCGGGAAAGAAACCCTGAATCGTCAGCGGCAGCAGATATCCCGCTGTCAGCAATGCACTCACCAGCAGAACCGCAGGTCCCATCCACGCCCAAACCCCGGTTTCCGAGGCCAGCGCCCCCAGGGCCAGATACCATTTGCTGACAAAACCGCTGGTCGGCGGTATCCCGATCAATGCCAGAGATACGATCGTATAGCAGATAAGCAAGAAGGGCATCTGATCCCCCAATCCGATCATTTCCGCCACCCGTTTCTTTTTGGCCGTCACAATAATCGCACCAGCACAGAGAAACAGTGCGTTTTTAATCAAAGAGTGAAATATAATGTGGGCCAAAGCCCCCACAAACGCCTGTGCCTGCAGCATGCTAAGTCCGAACAGAACATAGGACACCTGGCTGACCGTGGAATAAGCCAGCCTTTTTTTAAGCACCGGCTCTTTGTAAGCCAGCATGGAACCCATAAACACCGTCAGCAGCGTCAGCAGAATCCACGCCTGCTGCACCCACGTCCCCCGCAGCATGTCCGGTCCCGCCACATAATAGACCACCCTCAGCACTGCCAACACTCCGGATTTTGTTATCACGCCGGATAATACCGCGCTGGCCGGCGCCGGCGCAACCGGATGCGCCGTGGGCAGCCAGCCATGAAGCGGAAACATCCCTGCTTTGGCCCCAAAACCCACCAGAATGCAAAACATGGCCGCCAGAAACAGGCCTTTGTCAACCGTTTTCGTACTCACTGCGTCTGTCCCGGCCGCCACCGCGCCGGAATCCGGAAGCCACGCAAGGACACCGCCCGGCGTAAACGGCACGCTGCCGCAGATTTGCAGCAGCAAAAAAATCCCAAACAATGCCAAAAAAGCGCCGGCCACAGAATAAAACAGATATTTCAGCCCAGCCGCTACCGCCTCCTTGGTCCTCTCATGCAGCACCAACGGCAGAGAAGCCAGTGTCATTAATTCATAAAACACATACATCGTGATCAGGTTTCCCGAAAAATCAAGTCCGATCAGCACTCCCAGCACAATCAGGTAAAATCCGAAAAAACAATGTTCTTCCTGTTCCTGTTTCATATACGAGACAGAATAAATTCCCACCAGCAGCCATACCCCGGCCGTCAATGCCGCAAACAGGCAGCTCACACCATCCACGTGAAAAATCAGGACCACCGCATCCGTCAGCTGCCATAAAAACAGACTGCCGCCCGTCCCCAGCGCCAGCGCAACCAGTATTCCCTCTGCCGTCAAAGCCGCCAGCACAGCTGTCAGCAAATGCCTCCGGTTTCTGCGAAACCCCGGATACAGCAGAACAGACGCCCCCGCCGCAATCGGCAGCGCCACCGGCAGCAGCAAATTGATATTTCCTCCCATTGCATCCATCATTTTGATTCTCCTTTGTTCCGGTACTAATCAAACATTGCCAACCCGCTGCCAATCCATTCCACGATCGGCTGTGAGTACAGTCCCAGCGTCAGATTCAGCAGTATAAAGCAGACAACCGACAGCTGCAGCTTCCAGTTGCTTTTTCCTGGACTGGCTGCCTGCCCCCGCGACGTCTCTGGTATGCTATACAACGTAATCACCAGACGCAGAAAATATACGGCATTTAAGATCGTACTGATTGCCAGCGCAATCACCGTCGGCAGCATTTTATGAGGGCTCTGCAGCGCCGAGGTGGCAAACAGCAGCTTGGAAATAAATCCTGACAGCATGGGAAACCCGACCATGGATAACGATCCGACCGTAAAACCGATTCCGGCCAAAGGGTTCCGGTAGCCTGCGCCCCGAAGGCTCCGGAAATCCTTCCGGTCTCCGGAAACTTCATAAAGTCCTACCGCACTGATAAACAGCAAGGCCTTCGTCGCCGAATGGGTAAACATATGAAAAACCGCCGCCACCATCCCGGCCTGGGTCCCCAGGCCGATCCCCATGTAAATATACCCGATTTGCGCCACGGATGAGTAGGCAATCATCCTCCGGGTGTCCTTTTCCAGAATCGCATGAACCGATCCCATCAGCATTCCCGCCAGGCCAAACACAAACAGCACATTCACAATCTCACTGGCAATCACATTCTCCCTGCCCAGGACCCGGTAAAAAATCTTGATCAGCAAAAAAATATATCCTTTTGAAACCAGGCCGGACAAGATTGCACTCGCTGTCGGCGTGGCATACCCATAAGTATCCGGAATCCAATAATGAAACGGATACAGTCCGCTTTTGATCGCCAGCCCCACGCTGACCACCGCCATAATCACCAGCATCGGGACGGCGTACAGTCCTGCCGCTTCAATCACGGCCACCGCCTCCTTGGCCGGAGTCATCAGCAAATGGCCGGTCACATCATAGAGCAGGCTCAGGCCAATCAAAAACAGGCCGGAACCCAGCTGGCTCATGATCATATAGCGGATCGCCGCCGAAAGGCTGCGCCCCTTCTGCCGGATCATAATCAGGCCGCATCCGGCAATGGTATTGATCTCCACAAACACATACGCAGTAAACAGATCATTGGTATAAATCAGGGCCAGCAGAGAACTCAGCATCAGGTCGATCATGATATAAAAAAGGTTCTGCTTGCTCCCCTCCACATCCGCCGCCGTGTGCTCCATCCCGCCCACTACGGAAAAAAACATCACCAGGCCAAACAGCGTCGCCGTCAGGCCTTCCAGCGCCCCGGCGCGGATCTCGTTGCCCCAGGGCGCCGGAAAGTGCCCCATCATATAGGTATAGCTTTCTCCCGTTTTCATGCAAAAGCGCAGTACGGCCGCCGACATTCCTGTAGTCACGGCAATCACACACAGGCTCAGATGCTTTGCCCTTTTCCCGTCAAGCACAGAAGAGGCAATCCCTGAAAACATAGCAAGAATAATGGAGAAAAACGGAAAGTTCTGCACCATGCTCATGTTCTTTCCTCCTCCTTGGCCCGCATCAGGATCTCATCCAGATCCAGCGAACCATACCGCTCATACAGCCGGATCGTCAATGCCAGCATCAGCGCCGTCGTGCTCACGGAAACCACAATCCCGGTAAGCACCAGGCCGCTGGGCACCGGATTGATATAGGCTGACGCATCCTGGATCTGGTTTGTCACGATCGGCACCATCCGGCCATTGATATATCCCTTTACAGCCAGAAACAGATAGACCGCAGTGTCCATAATGTTCATTCCCAGGATTTTTTTGATCAGATTGCGGTGCAGCATCAGCATGGTAAAACCGATCCCAAACAAAATGATGGACACTGTCTCCTCCATATTGACAAACAAAGGAGTATCCATGTCACATCCCTCCCTTCCTGAACAGTGCATAGAAGGCATACATCGTGCAGGCCACCACCAGTCCCACACAGATATTCAGCGGCAGAATCAGGCCGCTGCTTAAAATCCTTCCCGGCATTCCCAGAGGAATCCCGCTTTCCATATGATTGGCGCCGGTAAAAAAAGAATAACTCTTTGCCAGGCAATAAAAGGTAAGGGCACTAAGCGTCAGCCTCCGGTATACCTTCTCCGTAAAGAAACGTTCCGTCTTGCCAAAGCCGAACGCATTCAGATAGAGGATCAGTCCTGAACCCAGCACCGCTCCTCCGGAAAACCCTCCTCCTGGCGACAAATGCCCGTTCAATACAATATAAATCCCAAACACAAGAATCAAAGGCACCAGAACACAGGCACATTTTTGGAGGATCACGTCATTCTTTGGCTCAAACAGCCGGTCGTTGGCTTCTTCCAGGCGTTTCCTCGCCTGCTCGTTCCCATCCGCCGCGTCAATTCGGAGCAGTACCAGCACGCAGCAGGAAGCAATAAACAACACGCACGACTCCCCGAATGTATCAAATGCCCGGTAATCCAGAATCATTCCCGTCACAATATTGACCGCTCCCGTCTCCTGCAGTCCGCGTTCGATATAGCGGGCCGACACCTCGTTGTTATCCGGATTGCCCGCATTGCCGAAAGCCGGCAGATACGCCACGGTCCAGAGCAGCACAAAAATAATGCTCAGGCATAGCAGCACGGACATCACCTGGTAAAACCTGCGGAAGTACCGTATGCCGCGCCCGTCATAAGAGAACGTATGTTCTTTATTTTCTGCCGGATGCCTGGCCGCGTCCTGCCCCTCCCCGTCCATGGCGGCCAGCATCTCGTCCGGCACACGGATTTCCATGCCCTCATCCAGCAAATCCATTTCACCGTCCACCCATTTCCGGAACCTGTACCACCAGCTTTTTTCATAATCATCTCTCTGCCTGCTCATGCCGGTCCTCCTTTCGGATCGCCCGTATTTTCTTTAAGGTTACAAAGAACAAAATACTGGTCACCCCGGCGCCTACGGCCGCCTCCGTGATTGCCAGGTCCGGAGACTGTAAAAGGACCCAGAGCACGCACATAATCAGGCTGTAAGACATAAAAATCACGATAGATGTCAGCAAATCCTTCGTAAATGCCACGGATAACGCGCACACCACCAGACTCAGCAATAATATTATCTCAAATATCTTCATGCTCCTGCTCCCTTGTCCCCTCTTTTCGGTGCATCACCAGGATTTCACCCAGGTTCTCATCGGTCATCGCCTCCAGACGGCTGATCATATGTCCCGAAACCGGAGACGCTATCCAGAAAAACACCACCACCAGAAACAATTTCAATGAATCCATGGAAAATCCCCGCAGCACCATCAGTCCCAGCATTACAAACAAAATGCCGAGCGTGTCTCCCATGGCCGCCGCATGCATACGGTTCAGGGCCAGGCGAAAACGGTTCACCCCGAATACTGCCAGCAATTCAAAAACCAGCCCCAGCGCCAGCAACCCTGCAGCAGCCGCAAAACGTATCCACGCCATTACCATCAAGACACCTCCTGTCCTTTTTTTCCCGCCGCCTGCTGACGGCCTTCCTTATTTTTCTCCTGATGCTTTAAATTATCTTCCACAGCCCCCAGATCCGCCTTTATCCTTTTTTTCTGCAGGTACACCCCGGTATACACCTTGCAAAGCACCACCACCCCCAGAAAACTGATCATCGCATAAAGCAGGCACACATCCGCCAGATAATTCTCATCCAGATATACAGACAAAACGGCAAGAATCATAATAATCATAGTCCCTGTCATATTGACGGCAATAATCCGGTCTGCAATCCTCGGCCCCAGCACGGAACGGATCATGCTCACGATAATCAGTACCGCAAGCACCAGCATCGTCCCCACCAGCAGTCCGTCGCCAAACAGATTCAGCATCTCCATTGTGCCTCCTTCGCCTCCATTTCTTCCAGCAATTTCACAAACACGGATGTCTCCATGCCATCAGCCAGTTCCCTGTCCAGACAATGCACACAAAAACGGGTTCCCTCCACAGATATCGTGATGGTTCCCGGAGTCAAAGTGATAGAATTGGCCAGCAGGACTTTTGCCAAACCGCTTTTTAATTTTGTGTCGAAATACACCAATGCCGGTTCCGGCTGCATCGCCGGCGAAAGAAGGATCTTCATCACACATACGTTTGCCTTGACAATCTCCTCTACCAAAACCCAGAAATAACGCAGCAAAAACGGGGTCAGGCGAAACAGCAGAAGTTCTTTTTTTATGCTGTAATCCATAAACCGGCACATAAAAAAAATCAGTGCAGCCGATATCACAACTCCAAAGAGACAGATTTCCACTGTCACCCTGCCGTTTAATATCAGCCACACCACAAATATCAGGAAAAACATCACACGCCCTCTCTTTCCCCTTTTCCCGAACATTATAACTCGGTTTGCAGCGAAATACAAGTTTATGTGACGTTAAGTTCTCATCCGAAAAATTTCATATAATATCCCGGCAAAAACAGATTCCCCAAAGCTTCAAATTCCGGAATATATTTTCCTATGTCTAAAAATATCGGGCAGAACACCAGGCTCCCCACCAGGAAAAACGGGATCAGGCAGCAGATCAGTGCCTCCCGGCGGCAAAGCAGGCGCAAAATCCACGAAAATGCAACCACCAGGACTGCGTAACCAGCCAGCGCCGCCATTTCATAATCCATGCGCCAGACAACGCCGCCGGTCCATAATGCCGCCATTCCCGACACGGCGGCTAGAAATACCGGCGCAGCCATAGCCGCCAGCCTGCACAGGCTCCGGCTCCCATAGGGGATCGCCAGAAACAGCCCTTTTTTCTCATCTGCCAGGCTCAGCGCCGCCCCGTAAAGCCCGATTACAAACAGATATACTGCCACAATGCCGCGCACCGGAAATACCATTGCCTCCGGCATATCATCCGCCGTCTGCCCCTGCCAGTCCACATATTCATACTGGAAATGGAACGTACTCCCGTTCTCTTTCCATTTATCATAAAACCGGCCGGCCAGATCAGCCGCATCCTCCCCGGATTCTACGGTTTCCTTTAGTTTCCCTTCCACATACCGCCCGAACAGTTCCAGGTCGTAGCGCTCTATCATGGCGGCGAATACGGTCTCCGAAGACAATTGCGCCGCAATGGTGGACGGCGCGGAGTAAACACGGATACTCCTTTTAAAATCACGGCCATCCAGTTTTTCCCGCAAATCCTGCGAAATCACATACCCGCATTCAGCCCGCCGCGACGCCACCTCATCCTTCACCTGCTGCTCATCCTGGCAGAGATAAAACTGAAACAAGCCGTCCCCTGCCGGTCTTTCTGCCAGCGCCTTTGCCAGCTGCTGTTCCAGAGACCCTTCTTTTCCCTGCTCTGCACATACAGCAATCCGGATACTGGCCTCCCCTTCTTTCCTGGATTCCCGAATCAGAAAAGTCCCGGCCGGCAGCAGCAACAGTATCCCTAAAAAAGAGAGTCTGTACATATGCCTCTTACAGGATAAAAAAAACCACATCCACACTCTGATCATGTCCTGCATTCTCCTTCCCCAACCATCAGCCTTCCCGCCTTTCCAGAAACGCCGTCAGCAAAAAACAAAGAAAAAACAATGCAAGAAGCTTCCCCGTCATGACAAACGACCATGATCCGGTCAGCGCCCTCTGCACGCCTTCCATCAAAATTGCCGACGGCATAACCGACGCCAGCCGACGCAGGGTTTCCGGAAGAAAAACAGCAGGCAGAAATCCACCCGCCAGAAAATGCTGCGCGGTCACAGTCAGAAACAACAGCATAATCCCGCCGAGAAGCGACCCTGCCATCTGATAAATCACTGCCACCAGCGACGCCGCCGTCAGGCAGATGGTCAGAAGCAGCAATCCGGAGATGACGCTTTGGCTCCCTGCACCTGCTTCCCACATTTTTGACAGGACCGGCAGCCGTCTCGCAAAAATCACCGTCATCAGCGATATCACAAAAAAAAGGCTTCCCAGGCCGGCAATCCGGCCCCAGGCACGGCTCGCGCTTCCGACTCCTGCCAGAGTCAGCTTGCGCCGCATCGCCGGCGAAAGGGGCAGCAGATACCCGGATACCGGAATTGCCAGCAGCAGCAGAAACAAGACATATGCACTGATTCCGTAAAATACCGGCACCTCCACATCCCCGGTGGCGCTGACCTGCAGATGGCGGAAATAGTCCTCCCGCGGCAGGCTGTAGGACAAAAAGATTTGGTTCAAATCCCGTTCCATCTCCGGCACGGACCCCTCCATGCCATACATCCGGTACAATTCATTCCCGGCATAAATCCCTGCCTGGGATGATCCCAGAATCTTTGCTCCTGCCTCCGTCAGTTCCCGGAAAATCCGGCTCTCCAGCCAATCATCCGCCGGCAGCAAAATCCGCACCGCAGGATTGCTCCCGTCCATAATTCCCTGGATCAGCCCTTGCGGCATATCCATCGCCGCACTTAAGCGGCCTTCTCTTACCCCTCTAATACATTCTTCCTGTTCCAGGTACTGAAAATCACACAGGCTTTTTACGCTTTCCAGTGAACTGATCATGGAGACCATCTGCTTTGCCAGCGCATCGTCTTCCGGCAGCGCCACCCCGACCGAAACACGGCCCATGGCCGCATCCCCATACAAGGCACGGCCTGCCAAAAGGGCAACCGCCCCTGCCAGAAACAGCAGTGCGATTGCCCCCACAAACATCTGTGGAAATCTTCGGTATGCTCTTTTCAGTTCCAGTATCCAAAAAACCAGACGCATTGACATGTCCTTATTCCCCGATTCTTTTTCCAGCCACTAATCAATCACCGACTGAAGCTGGCTGGCAATATCCATAATTCCCATATAGGCCTCCATCGCAACCCGCTGCCAGTCTGACTCGGTAGCCGCCAGCACATCCATCTTCTCTCCTGACGGTTCCTCTATCTCATCCTCCAGCGGCCGCAGGTCATACTCTCCGCTGAGCACCAGGTAGAAATTCTCATCCATACCCGCCAGCATCTGCCCTGCAGACGGTGCATCAATCCGGATCTCATCCAAATCCATATGCAGGACACTGCCCTTTTCCAACTCGCTGACCACGCCTTCCGCAGCAATTTGCACGATCTTCTCATCCGCTGCGGTTACCGCACCCTCCACGGTAAATCCACCGTCATCTGCACTATAAGCGTTGCTCAGTGTAAAGCTATAGTGGTCATCCTCCTCTGCGCCATACCAGTCAACTTCCCAATCATTTGTCAGCTGCGTCCCGTCATAAGTTCCCTTTTTCGCGATCTCAACCTTCACATTCTCCTTATCCTGGGCCAGTTCAACCTCAATCTGTGCATTCTGGGTCAGATAACTTCCTCCCTGCAGATTCACGTAAAACTCCACATCCACGGTTTCGTCGTCAATATCCAGGGAAGTTGTTCCCTCCACACAAGCCAGACGGCCCTTGGAATCCACATGCACCAGCATCTCAACATCACTCAGAGCCGAGTCCAGTTCCTCGATTGCGTCATCCACGGCATCTCTCACCTCTTCATAATTCTCTTCCAGGTGTTCCTCCACAGATAAACCATGAAGAATATACTCTACGTCTGACTGGCTGGTAATCTCAAGCATCCGCAGGCTCATCCGCAAATTCTCCAGGAAGTTCTCCTTCAGCTGCTCATCCTGTAAAAAGAAATCCGCCGATGTCTCCAAAAATGAAATCATGGAATCTTTGCTGATATGCACCCGATACCCCTTGCAATTCACATCCTTGCCATCCATCCGGAAGGTGCCTTTCTCCGCCTTCTCCACGGTCAGCGCCGCCTTAAAGTTCTCCTGCGCCTTGCTTCCCTCCTGATAGCGTCTCCAGGCATCCTTCAGGCCGTAAGGGTCTGATGCCGTCCCATCCTCTATCTTCTTTTGAATCCATTCCATGTATTCCTGATAAAAATCTGCCAGCGCCTCGACATCTATATCCGACGACGCAAGCACCGGGCCCAATGTCGGCGAGTTCTCCAGACGTTCCACAAGGCCTTCGCTGACATCCAGGGTAAACACCTTTCCGCTCAGTTCCGGAACGGCGGCCATGATCGTCTCATCCCCATAATAGGCATTCATGGTGATCAGGTTCATCCTGTTAAACAGAATGCTTAAGTCAAAAGCACCCTGCTGGTTCTCCTTATCGTACTTAAACTCTGTCCGGAATCCGCCGCCGGACAGGTTGTTGACGGTCTCCTCGGAACATTCATCCAGCATCAGTTCCATCTCTACCTGCTGGTTGACCGCCGTTGCATATTGTTGAAAACCAGACACTCCGAACAATTCTTCCAAGGGACTTACCTGATCTTCCGTATAGATGTTCTCGAATGCGGCAATCACTACCTCTTTCGGGTCCTTTTCCGTCATCTTCACCACCGCGAAGGCGCCGATCCCGATCACGGCCGCAGCTGCCACGGCGATAGCAGCAATCTTTCCTGCCGGCTTTTTCTTTGGCGGCTCAGGCGATGCCTTGTCAAATCCGGCCGTTGCCCCCATCGGAGCGGGAACTTCACTGACGCTTCCGCCTTCCGCCATCCTTCCCTCTGCCTCTCCTCCGGCTGTCGCTTTTCCGCAAAACGGACATGCCTGATCCTGTTCGTTTAATTCACTTCCACAATAACTACATTTCATTGCTTTTCCTCCCGTCGCTTTCCGTACACAGCGCTACGTCTGCATTCGTCAATATTATAGCAAATATTCCGGATAAATCCTATGGATTTATGAAAATCTTAATGTTTTTCTTTACTGCCGGAATTCCCGGATCAGTTCCTCCTCTCCCAGCTGCTTTTCAATCTGCCTCAATTTTCCGTCTTTCAGCACATACATCACCGAGCACAGCGACAATTCCGACAATTCATGGGAGGTGAGAAGAATGGTCCCCCCGTTTTTTTTGTATTGCTCCAGATATCTGCGGATATCCGCCTTACATTCCAAATCCAGGGCCGCCCCCGGCTCGTCCAGAATCAATACCGAGGCATGGTTGGAAAGGGCACAGGCAATGCTCAGACGCTTTTTCATCCCTCCTGACAGGGTTGACACCGGCTTTTTCAGCATCTCCCGGATTCCGAGCATCGCTGCCGGCCCTGATTCCAGATCCTCCTCCATCCGCATTCTGCTGCCCCGATACCACAAGGACAGATTGTCCTTCACCGAAAGTTCTCCGATCAGCGGATTTTCCTGCGGGACATACGCCGCTTCCTCATAAAACACCTTCGTGTGTCCCACTGCCTCCCGGCCATGAAAGCGGATGCTCCCGCGATCCGCCCGGACAGCCCCTGCCAATATTGACAGAAACGTCGTCTTTCCGCATCCGTTGCTTCCGACAATCCCCACACAATCTCCCGGCGCCGCCGCCAAGGAAACCTCTGACAGCACCTGATGTGCATGATACGCTTTACACAAACCTGTTACTTCCAGCATTAAGACTCCTTTACCTTTGCAATGTCAATCAGCGACAGTTCCCTCGCCCGGTTCTCCAGGCTCGTTGCCAACGCTCCCGCCGTGTCGAGACTCGTCAATACATGCACGCCCGTCTCAATCGCGTTCCTGCGGATCACGAATCCGTCACGGCTCCGCCCCGCTCCCTGCTGCGGAATATCTATCACCAGGTCAATCTCATGTCCCAGGATCAGATCCAGGATATTCGGCGATTCCTGCTCCAACTTGCGCACCGTCAGCGCCTTCACCCCGTTGGCGTTCAATACCTTTGCCGTCCCCCTGGTCGCAAAAATCTTATACCCGATCTTCTGGAACCGGCGGGCAATCTCCACAACTGCCTCATGCTCAGACTCCCTTACCGTAATCACCATGTTCTTATGCCTGGGCAGCTTCATCCCTGCGCCTTCAAACGCTTTATATAACGCCTCGTTAAATGTTTTTGCAATTCCCAGGCATTCACCGGTAGACTTCATCTCCGGTCCCAGGCTGATATCTGCCCCGCGGATCTTCTCAAAGGAAAACACCGGCATTTTAATGGCAATGTACTCCGATTTCTTTTGCAGTCCGGGCGTATACCCCAGTTCTCTCAGCGTATGCCCGCAGATCACCTGTGTGGCCAGTACTATGATGGGAATGCCGGTTACCTTGCTGATATAGGGCACTGTCCTTGACGAGCGGGGATTGACTTCAATGATATAGACGTCCTCTCCGGTCACAATAAACTGGATATTGATCATCCCTTTCACATGCAGGGCCCGCGCCAGTTTCTCTGTATAATCGACCAGCTTTGCCTCGATCGCCGGAGTGATGCTGGACGCCGGATATACCGAGATGCTGTCCCCGGAATGGACGCCGGTTCTCTCAATATGTTCCATAATGCCAGGAATCAGAATATCCGTCCCGTCACAGACCGCATCCACCTCAATCTCCTTGCCCACGATATACTTGTCCACCAAAATCGGATGGTCCTGGGCAATCTGATTGATAATACCGATAAATTCATCTATATCACGGTCATTAATACAAATCTGCATTCCCTGTCCGCCCAGCACGTACGAAGGGCGCACCAATACCGGATATCCCAGCTCCTCTGCCGCCTTCTTGGCCTCCTCGGCAGTAAATACCGTATGTCCGGCCGGCCTCGGAATCTGGCACTGTTCCAGGATGCGGTCAAACAGCTCCCGGTCCTCGGCAGCATCCACGTCCTCGGCGGCTGTTCCCAGAATCGGCACCCCCATTTTCATCAACGCCTCCGTCAGCTTGATGGCCGTCTGCCCGCCAAACTGCACAACCGCACCGTCCGGCTTTTCCACGTCCACGACAGACGCCACGTCTTCCGGCGTCAGCGGTTCAAAATACAGCTTATCCGCAATATCAAAATCCGTACTTACCGTCTCCGGGTTATTATTAATGATAATCGTTTCATAGCCTTCCCTGGCAAAAGCCCAGGTACTATGCACCGAACAAAAATCGAACTCGATCCCCTGTCCGATACGGATCGGCCCGGACCCTAGCACCAGCACCTTCTTTTTCCCGTGGCTGCTCTCCGCCTCATTGCTTCCGTCAAAGCAGGAGTAATAATAAGGCGTCTCCGCCGCAAATTCCGCCGCACAGGTATCCACCATCTTGTATGCGGCAAGAATCCCCGCCTTTTGACGCATGGCCTTCACCTGCTCCTCAGGTATCTGGGACAGCCGGGCAATCACCGTATCCGGGAATTCCAGCCGTTTTGCCTTTCGCAGCAGTTCCTCAGTCAAAGGTTCCGATTCCAATGCCCGCTCCATCTCCACCAGCACTGCCAACTTATCGATAAACCAGTGATCGATACGGGTAATTTCATGGATCTCATCATAGGAAATCCCCCGCCGCAGCGCCTCGGCAATCACCCAGATCCTCCGGTCGTCCACCTTCGCCAGCTGTTTTTTCAGCCCATCCTCATCCAGTTTGCTGAAATCATAGGAAAGCAGGCAGTCCACATGCTGTTCCAGGGACCGGATGGCCTTCATCAACGCCCCTTCAAAATTCGTGCAGATGCTCATCACCTCGCCGGTGGCCTTCATCTGCGTCCCCAGCGTCCGTTTGGCGCTGATAAACTTGTCAAACGGCAGCCTAGGCATCTTTACCACACAGTAATCCAGCATCGGCTCAAAACAGGCGCAGGTTTTCTTCGTCACCGCATTTTTAATCTCATCCAGGGTATAGCCCAGGGCAATCTTTGCCGCCACCTTGGCGATCGGATAGCCGGTTGCCTTGGAGGCCAGCGCCGAGGAACGGCTGACTCTGGGGTTCACCTCAATTACGCAATATTCAAAGCTGTCCGGATTCAGCGCATATTGCACATTACAGCCGCCGGTAATCCCCAATTCCGAAATAATGTTCAGCGCTGAGGTCCGCAGCATCTGGTATTCTTTATCCCCCAGCGTCTGAGAAGGCGCCACCACGATGCTGTCGCCCGTGTGAACTCCCACCGGATCAATATTTTCCATATTGCAGACCGTGATCACGTTTCCCGCGCCGTCCCGCATCACCTCATACTCAATTTCCTTCCAGCCGGCAATGCAGCGTTCCACCAGCACCTGTCCCACCCGGGATAGCCGCAGTCCGTTTTCCAGGATTTCCCGGCACTGTTCCGGGTTCCCGGCAATGCCTCCGCCGCTTCCTCCCAATGTATAGGCAGGCCGCAAGACTACCGGATAGCCAATCTCGGCGGCAATCCGCAGTCCGGCCTCCACATCCTCCACAATATCCGAGGGCGCCACCGGCTCGCCGATCCTTTCCATCGTCTCCTTAAATATCTCCCGGTCCTCTGCCTTTTTGATGGTCAGGGCCGTGGTCCCGATCAGGCGCACCCGGTTCTCCTTCAAAAAACCGGACTCCTCCAGCTCCATCGCCAGGTTCAGGCCCGCCTGGCCTCCTAAGGTCGGCAATATACTGTCCGGATGCTCCTTGCGGATCAGCTGCTCTACCACCTCCGCCGTCAAAGGTTCAATATACACCCGGTCAGCAATATCCTTGTCCGTCATAATCGTGGCCGGATTGGAATTCAAAAGCACTACCTCAATGCCTTCCTCCTTCAAAGAGCGGCAGGCCTGGGTGCCCGCATAATCAAATTCTGCCGCCTGGCCGATCACAATCGGACCGGAACCAAGGACCAATACCTTTTTAATATCCGGATTCTTTGGCATTATTCCTTCCCTCCCATCATCTCAATAAAGCGGTCAAACAAATATCCCGAATCCTGGGGGCCAGGACAGGCCTCCGGATGAAATTGCACGGTGAAAATGTTCTTTCCCATATATTTCAGGCCCTCATTCGTGCCGTCATTGACATTGACAAACGCCGGCGCCGCCACCTGCGGATCAAGGCTTTCCGGGTCCACCGCATAGCCATGATTCTGCGAAGAAATATACACCCTTCCCGTAGCCAGATCCTTCACCGGATGGTTGCCTCCCCGATGGCCGTATTTCAGCTTATAGGTATCCGCTCCGGTGGCCAGTGCCATCAGCTGATGGCCCAGGCAAATGGCAAACACTGGCACGTCCGACTGGTAAAGCCTTTTAATCTCCTGGATGATCCCGGTATTTTCCTTCGGGTCTCCCGGCCCGTTAGACAGCATGATCCCATCCGGCCGCATTGCCAGAATCTCTTCTGCCGGAGTGTCACAGGGAAATACCGTCACCTGGCATCCCCTCTCCGACAGGGCACGGGCAATATTCTTCTTTGCTCCCAGGTCTAAAAGGGCCACCCGTTTCCCCTCCCCGGCCCGTATTACCAGACCCTCCGGTTTTTGTGCGGCATGGACGGACACCGCCTCTGACGCCGGATTCGATGGCTCTATCACATAGCTTTCCCGGCAGGAAGTCGCCTTCACCACATGGCTCACCCGATAATTTTTGATACGTGCGGTCACTTCCGCATAATCTTCATAGACATGCGTGGTAATCATGCCGTTCATCGTACCTTTTTCTCTCAAAATTTTAGTGAGGGCTCTTGTATCAATACCGCTGATACCAGGAATATCATACTTTTCCAAGAAATGCTGAATTGTCCCCCCGCTTCGGAAATTGCTGGGGACCCGAGATAATTCACGAACGATAAAACCATCCGGCCAGGGTCTTTCAGACTCCATATCCTTTGCACAAATCCCGTAGTTACCGATCAGCGGATAGGTCATCACTACCGCCTGCCCCGCATAAGAAGGGTCGGTAAGCACCTCCAGATAACCGGTCATGGACGTATTAAATACAATTTCGCTGATAACTTCTCTGTCGGACCCGATCCTGCTGCCGCAGAATACGGTTCCGTCCTCCAATATGAGAAATGCTTTCATAGGTGGGAATCAATCCTTTCTTTATCCATCGTCATTAAGGGCCAAAAGGACAGCAAATGCGTCCGAATCGGGTTCCCGGAAAATATTCCCGGATTTTTGCCCAAATTGGTAAGATTATACATGATTTCCTTTACTATTTCAAGCAGTTCTTCAAAATTCTTTATTTTCTTAATTTTCTTTAATATCCTCTTCCTTTTCGCATACACTTTTTATAACCATTATTCCATATGAGGCATTCCATGAAAAAAACCATCTCGGCTTCCGCCGTCGGCTCCTCCCCCCAGGGTTTCTTACAGATTAATGTAGTCAACATTGAAAACAACTTCCCTATCCGTGACGCAACTGTCTCCATCTCCTACTCCGGCGAACCGGATCAGACTGTAGAGGAAGTCAGCACGAACAGTTCCGGGCAGACCGAGCAGGTCTCTTTGCCGGCGCCGCCGCTTGACTACAGCCTGCAGCCCTCAGGACAGCAGCCGTACTCCGAATATAACCTCCGGATTTCAGCCCCAGGCTTTAAAACGGCCTACATTTCCGGTACGGAGGTCCTGCCGACCGCCACTGCGATTCAACCGGTACGCCTGGAGCCGGAGAGCGACCCGGCCCCGGAAGAAAATCCGATTGTGATTCCCGAACATACCTTATACGGGAATTACCCGCCAAAAATTGCAGAAGCGGAAATCCAGCCGGTAGGCGAAAGCGGAGAGATTGTGCTAAGCCGTGTTGTCGTGCCGCAAACCATAGTAGTCCACGACGGGGTTCCCACAGATTCTACTGCCAGAAACTATTATGTCCCCTATCGCGATTACATCAAAAATGTGGCTTCCAGCGAGATTTATGCCACCTGGCCCCAGTCCACCATCACTGCCAATGTCCTCGCCATCATGAGTTTCACCATGAACCGGGTATACACGGAGCATTATCGGAACCGGGGATATGACTTTACCATCACCTCATCTACCGCTTTTGACCACAAATGGATCTACGGAAGAAACATTTATGAGAGTATCTCGGTAATTGTTGATGAAATTTTTGACAACTATCTGTCCCGCCCGGAAGTCAAACAGCCGATCCTGACCCAATACTGTGACGGCAGGCAGGTTCAATGCCTGCACCGCGGCTGGATGACTCAATGGGGGTCCTGCGATTTGGGAGAACAGGGTTACAGCCCGATCGAAATTATCCGCAACTTCTACGGGGATAATATGTACATCAACACCGCAGAAGCGATTTCGGGAATTCCCGCTTCCTGGCCCGGTTACAATCTAAGCAATGGCGCCTCCGGCCAAAAGGTCCGTCAGGTCCAGGAGCAGCTGGATTCCATTGCTTCTGTTTACTCTGCCATCCCTGGCATTACCCCGGACGGCATCTTCGGGCCAGCCACAGCCGAAGCGGTGAGAGTCTTCCAGTCGGTCTTCGGGCTTCCTCAAACAGGAGTAATCGATTTCGCCACCTGGTATAAAATCTCTCATATCTATGTGGCCGTATCCGGAATCGGAGAATTATACGGCTGACAGACGCCTGGATTTTTTGATATCCCTGAAAAAGCGGCGGCAGAATCGGGAACATAGCGATTCTGCCGCCCTCGTGCCATTAGCCTATCCTGTGATTGATCCAGTGCAGCACATCTCCAATGACCTCGTTCTTGCAATACTCATTAAAAATCTCATGAAACAGATTCCCGTAAATCTTCATCTGCTTATCGTCGGAAGCCGCCTCCTCAAAGAAACGGTAGGTGTCCTTCACGCTTACCAGCCCATCCTTCTCCCCATGAAGCATCAGGACCGGATAGGCAAAAGATTTCACCTTTTCCTCAAACCAGGCAAGTCCGTCGCAGATCGCATAACACAATCCTGTCGTAAATGTTTTTGTGTTGTAGGGATCTTTCCCGTACCAGTCCACTACCTCAGCCACGGAACACACGCCTGCCCCCAGTTCGTTGGGCAGCTGGATATGCACATCCTGCCCTTTGGGCACCCCGGTAATCAAACCGCCAATGTCGTAGGTCAGGGCGCCGCTGGTAACAATCCCGCACAGTCTCTGATCCGGATATTTTGCTCCATACAAGGATACTGTAAAACCTCCCATACTATGCCCGATCAAAAAAACCGGCAGGTCCGGATTCTCCGCGATCGCCCTGCTCACCACCACATGTGTGTCATCGAGCAGTTCGTTAAAATCCGAATAGTAAGTCCTCTCTCCTTCCGAACGGCCATGTCCCCGATGATCAAAGCGATAGGTCCCGATCTTTGCCTGATGGAACAGTTCCGCAAAATAGTCGTACCGCCCCTGGTGTTCACACAGGCCATGGACAATCACTGCCACAGCCTTCGCCCCGTCCGGAACCTCCTTGTTCAGATAAAGCTGCATCCCGTCAAATGAAGAAAACATCTCACCCATGCTACACCCTCCTTCTCGTGATTTTACATTCTCAAGCATAACATACTTTTCCGGCAAAGTACAGCGATCCTGCCTCCCGGCGAAAAAATAAATCTCATTTTCCTCTTGCCATATAGTATTAAAAACTATATAATAAGGTTAGAGGTGACAAAATGAAAAATAACAACGAAAAACTGGCAAGCATTCTCGCCCGGCTCGATCAGCTTTCCTATATCAGGCTGGACAAGATCCCGGAGATTGACCTGTATATGGATCAGGTTACCTCCTTCATGGAAGATCATCTGAGAAAAACCAAGCGCAATCCGGAGGACAAGGTCCTGACCAAGACCATGATCAATAACTATGCCAAGAACCGCCTGCTTCCTCCCCCGGTCAAAAAGAAGTACTCCCGGGAACATATCCTGCTTTTGCTCTTTATCTATTATTACAAGAACCTGTTGTCGTTCAGTGATATCGAACAGCTTTTTCATCCTATTACCGAACGCCATTTCAACACTTCCGCCCAGTTATCCTTAAGCGACATCTACCAGGAAGTATTCTCCCTGGAGCAAAGCCAGATGGAATGCCTGAAAAAAGACATCCATGCCAAATTTGAAGCCGCCGGCGCCACCTTCCTGGATGCCGACGAAGAAGAACGGGAGTATTTGCAGTTGTTTTCCTTTATCAGTGAACTGGCGTTTGACGTCTATCTGAAAAAGCAAATGATTGAAAGCCTTCTTGATCAGCTGAGGGAAGAAGAAGCTTTTCCGGACGCGAACCACAAAAAGTAAAAAAAACAGATGAGCGCTTATCACTCATCTGTTTTTTATCATTCTTCCTCTGGCAGCCTGGCAAATACCATATCATATCCGTCGCTCCCATAATTCAGGGATCGATTCACACGGCTGATCGTCGCCGTAGAAGCCCCTGTCTTCTCTGCAATATCCAGATAGGTCCTCTTTTCCCTGAGCATCTTTGCCACCTCATAACGCTGAGACAGCGATAACAGTTCATTCACCGTACATACATCCTCAAAAAAAGCATAACACTCTTCCGGAGTCTCCAGCGTCAAAATTGCCTGAAACAAGTGATCCACTGCCTCAGTCTTAATTTTTTTATTCATAACAGGCTCCCCCTTCTTACATTGGCTGCTTTTGATAGTTTAGCACAGTAAATTTGTAAAGTCCATACCTGTTTTCAAGTTTTTAAAGAACCCCCGGTCCTGCAGGCGATTCTCTCCTGCAGGACCGGGGACTTTCCCTTTTTCGTACATCTAATGTCTGTGCATCGCCACCTGCTCCAAACCCAGGTTTTTCAGATTCTCATGCACCTCGCGGCTGTCCGCCTGCCCGATCAGCATATCCCTCGATTTTTTGGACTCCGTCTCTGTCTTATGCTTGCTGGGGCCGCCCACACAGCCGCCGACGCAAACCATGCCTTCCACAAAATCTGCGGGCAGCTTGCCTACCTTCATCAGAAGCAGCGCTTTCTTACATTCTGCAGCGCCGTTGCATTTCATTACATTGGGGGTAATGTCCTCATTCATCTCCTTAAAGCACTGGACCACCGCCGCAGTCACGCCGCCGGAATTGCCGAAACGCTTGCCGAATACCGAACTGTCCTGATAGGTATTCTCCTCCGGTTCCAGTTCCACGCCCCTGGCGCGCATCATGGCACGGATCTCACCGAAGGTCATGGCATAATCCGCATTGTCTGTAATGTTCAAGTCCAGCGTCTCGCTCTTCTTGGCAATACAAGGCCCGATAAAGACGGTGATGGTCTCCGGGTCCTTCTCTTTCAGCATACGGGACACCCCGCACATGGGGGATACCGTGGTGGACATATTGTCCAGAAGCATCGGGAAATGCTGCTTAATCATATTGACAAATGCCGGGCAGCAGGAGGTAGTCATCTTCTTGCCCTCCTTATAGGCCTCCGCCCACTCCGCAGCCTCGGCCGCAGCCGTCAGATCTCCCCCCAGGCCGACCTCGATCATATCCGCAAAGCCGATCTTTTTAAGGGCCGTCTTCCAGCTTGCCATGGTAATATCCGGTCCGAACTGCCCTTCCGTAGCCGGGGCAACCATGGCGACCACCCGCTTTCCGGCATTGATCAGCCGGATCACATCTACCATAAAAGTCTTGGTGCCGATGGCGCCGAACGGGCAGCTGTGGATACAGGCACCGCACTGGATACATTTCTTCTCGTCAATGACGCAGATTCCATATTCGTCATAGGTGATGGCGTCCACCGGACATACCTTTTTACAGGGGCGCTCCAGATGGGCAATCGCGCTGTACGGACATGCCTGGGCGCATTTCCCACACTCCTTACATTTACCCGGATCGATGTGGGCCCGGCTGTCCCCGATGGTAATCGCCCCAAAATTACAGGAATTCTGACATGCCTTTCCCATACAGTTGCGGCAGTTGTCCGTAACTACATAGGATGCAATCGGGCACTCCTCACAGGCGGCCTTGATTACCTGAACCACATTCAGGGAATTCATTCCGGTCGGGCACTTTCCCTCAGCCAGGCGAATCCGCTGCTTGGTAATCTCCCGTTCCTTATAGATACAGCAGCGAAACTGCGCCTGAGGCCCCGGGAACATCTGATAGGGGAGTTCCTCCCGCTTCTCCTCCAGGGTCCCCTCCCATGCCAGCTTTGCTACCTCGCAAAGTATATCATGCTTGATTTTTAAGATGGTTGCGTCATTTGTTACCATGAGTTTTTAACCTCCTCATTTTTGTAAAAACAATAATCTGTCTGTAGCAAGTCAACTTCCCGCGCATGCAGGCCTGCTTAATAGTAAGTCACAGTCACCGGTTTCCCCAGTTCCTCCACGGTATGTTTCAGCTGTTCCACCAGATTCTGACGGATTCCCAGATCAAATGGCAAGCCAGGGTTCTGATAGGCACTGTTGATTGCCTTTCCCACATACATATGCAGTTCCGTGCAGTCCTCAATCAGCATCTTCGCCACCATGGACGCGCCGTTTGGCTTATCCAGTTCCAGGAAGAAATCCTCGGAAACGGTCTCATTTTTCGCATATCGCTTTAATAATTGAATGACTCGGTTTAAGGTCAGCACGCCCTCCGTCACCAGGTCAATCCCATCCATATAGGCAATCGGCGGGATCTCAGGATCTACATAATCAAGAGATACATCCAGCGATTTTTTCAATACTCTGGAAACGATAGTGGAACTGGTGCCTCCGCAAACAATCCTCCTGGTATCGTCTCCGCCGCTCATCCAGCTGTTCACCATCTCCACATCCCGGGAAGCATCCTGGGCCGGGCCGGTCATCAGATGGACCGGCTTGGCATTGATGATCCGCATGCAGGCAACCGTGGTATCGTCGCCAGGCCGGTACTCATACAGTTCGTCGCATGCCTGACAGACCGCCGATGCCAAACGCATGGCAGATATGGTCAGGGAATATTGCTTTACCGCATAATCCGCAATATCTTCCCACACCCATCCAAAGTTCAGCAGACGTCCCACGCCCGCATGGATGGTGCCGTCGCTCATCAAAAGCAGCGCGTCTCCTTTCTGTACGGTAAACCGGTACTCGTTAATCTTCTTCCCCTTGACCTCCCGGATATTCTGCGGGATCGTCATCAATTTTCCGTTTCGTATAAAAATACAACCCGGATTATCAAATTCTACCAGGTAGGCGTCTCCGTTGTGAAACACCTGCAAAATGCTGAACGTGGCATAGGCGACCTGGCGCACCTGGCAAATCGGCAGCGTCTCCACAATGGTTTCCACACATTCTTCCAGCGTGGCGCCGTTTAGAAACATAGTGCCCAGGATTTTGGAAGTCAGAGTGGCAAGGATATTCGCCTTTACACCGCTTCCCATGCCGTCGGCAAGGATCATGATATTGGAATCTACCGTCTGCAGAATCTCCACCTTATCCCCGCACAGGATCTCTGTGAATTTGTTCAGACTCTTATATGCAACATCTACGGTAACTCCCATTTACACACCTCCGTTGTCGCCGTCCTCCAGCAGAGAATGGCAAAGCTTCGTAAGGGTGGTCTTGGTCTCTGCCGTCGTTTCCCCCAGCAGCCCCGCAATCTCCTGCGCCACCATCATCTGCTTGTGGATCACCTTCTGTGCCAGATCGATGGTATCCAGCTTCTTTTCATACTCAAGGCGTGACTGCTCCTCCTGACGGGTAATATCAATAAAGGTCGCCAGCACCGCATTTTCCTTTTCTATATATACCATGTTTTGGAGCGTATCCAGCTGATATTCCGGATAAGACACCTTTTTGCCGTGAATATTCTGGCGGGTGTCGAAAACCCACTGGAAATCCACCGGGTCAATAAATTCGTACAGATACATCTTCAAAGCTTCGGAACGGCTCTTTCCAAAATATTTTTCGCAAGCGGCGGAATATTCCAGAATCTTCATCTCCTCGTCCACCAAAAGCACCATGTTCGGCGAAGTCTCCATAACCAGGTTCGACAGGGATTCAGACTGTTCGTACATGAAAGGAATACACATGTTAAGTTCCGCTTTTTTCTGGAATACGGCAATCGCCTTTTCCCGGCAGGTGGGATATCCGCATGCACCGCAGTTCAGTTCATCCTCCGGCCTGCTCTTGCCGGTCTTGGAAAGGATCTCCCGGATCTGCGCCTCCGTGGGAACCGGGTCTTGGGGAGAACGGTCCTTAAATATCTTCTGCATCGCAACTGCTGCCAGAGCCGGGCCGGTCTCCTCCTCCGGAACCGGTTCCCGGGGAATCGCCTCCTCCATATCCAGTTTCACCTTAAAGCGGGATATGGATTTGTCGTTGACCGTCGGTCCCTTGATGCAGCCGCCGTAACACATATTCATCTCGATGAAGCAGCCGCTGATCTCGCCGCGAATCATGCTGTCGCACAGTTCCATACAGTTCTTCTCTCCATGAATGTAGAACTTCCGATAGGAATCGGCCTGATTTTGAGTAGCGACCACGGAACTGATTACGCCGCTGCTGACCGGATAGAGACGGTTGATCTTCGGATCTTTCACAAACGGCTGGTCTTCGCAGTCTTCAATATTGATCTCTTCGTCCCGGAGCCAGCGGTTGATATCGTTAAAATTCAGCACGGCATCAATGCAGTCTTTGTGCCGTTCGTCCTGTGCCTCTTGTTTTTTGGCAATGCAGGGGCCTAAGAATACCACTTTTACATCATTTCCCAGTTCCTGCTTTAACAGCCTGCCATGAGCGATCATGGGAGATACCACCGGGGCCATGAAAGAAATCAGCTGCGGATAGTATTTTTCAATCAGATCGTTGACGCTGGGACAGCAGGTGGTGATAATGTTTTCCATTTTGTGTCCTGTCAGAAGCTTTGCGTATTCGGCTGTCACCAGGGCAGCTCCTTCGGAGGTCTCGCGGACATCGGAAAAGCCTAGTTTTAACAGGGCGGAGCGTACCTGGCCGACTGTGTGGTATTTTAAGAGTCCCATGTAGGCGGGCGCTATGGATACTACTACCTTTTCTCCCCGGGCTATGTAACTTCTTACTTTTCCTAAGTCGCTGATTAATGTCTTGGCGGACTGGGGGCAGATCTGCAGGCAGCGGCCGCAGAGAATGCAGTTCTCGGGCATAATCTCAGCGCGACCGTTTTTGACCATGATGGCTTTGACTTCGCAGTTGCGGACGCATTTGTAACAGTGGCGGCATTTGGTTGCTTTGAAATCGATAATTGCTGCCATATTTACAGCCTCCCCATGATTTCTTTATTGAAGAATTCTTCTGTGGTTTCTGGTGATAGGGAGAAGAGTTCTCCGTCTATGGTTACGCAGACGCCGTTGACGCAGTTGCCGCTGCAGAATGCACCGTTTAGGTCTACTTTGTCGGCTACGTTGTTGGCTTTGACTAGCGTTTGTAGTTTCTGGATAATTTCTCTGGAGCCTCTTAAATGACATGCGCTTCCGATACAGATTGATACTCTCATGGTTTTTTCCTCCAAAATAAAAATGGGTTGGGTGGGTGGGCAGGAGGGGCGAATGGGGGCGGGGGGCCTGCGGCTTTGTTTCTAAGACTTGGGTTTCGCCTCAAGGTCTTGGGCGCGCTTGATTGGGTTCGTGTTGGGAACTTGCTTGGGGCTCGCCTTCGGCCTTGCTTGGGAACTTGGGCTCGCCTTCGGCCTCGCCTGGGAACTTGGGCTCGCCTTCGGCC
>CAMSTY010000043.1 GCA_947063875.1 uncultured bacterium | reverse complement strand
GACAAACGGTTTTCAAGACCGCCTCGTTATGACCACTTCGATACCTCTCCTCAAACGTGCTTTTCCATTCTAATAGATGATGCAACATTTGTCAAGCGGTTTTTTTCATATTTTTCAATCTTTTTGTTTCGCTGACAGAACCGGAAATGTTTTCCTTTTCTGTGGCGCAACGGTTATTGATTTTAGCACGTCCTTTTTATTCTGTCAATAGGTTTTTTCGACTTTTTTCGCTTTTTTCAAAAAATCTTTTAGGTGCCCTCTATGGAGGGAAGGGGGTTGAAAAAACAGGACAGGGGTTGTCAGGGTTTGGCTCCAGTTTCCGGGGCTAAGTGCTTCCAGGGCAAAAAGGCGGCAGTCATGGCCAGACATTCTTACGCAGCCGTGTCTGCGCACGTTGCTGCTACTTCAAAGAATTCGTACAACTGCCGCCTTTTTGCCCTGGAAGCGCTAAGCCCCTCCAAACGTCGCCAAACCCTGACAACCCCTGTCCTGTTTTTGGATACTCTTTCTCTCCTGGTGACGGTGCCTGCTTTAGGTTTTTTCCGAAGGAGTGTTTGTTTCTTTTTATGAGGATAGGAATAGTTTTCTATAGACTTAGCCGGAAAATCTTTTCTAAACATAGATGATTCTGTTCTTTTTACTATTTGCTATGTGGCAGGAAGCATTTCCCTGGAATTTAACAGGGGACAGATTCCGTAGCAAAACCAGTCCCTGGCAATCGGAGGTAGCCTCGCCGGAAGAGTCCGGGTCAGGCAAGGTTCGGCGACTTTTGCAGGGTCTTGCTGTGTCTTAGGTGAAAAGACGGCAGTTGTACGAATTCTTTGAAGTAGCAGCAACGTGCGAAGACACGGCTGCGTAAGAATGTCTCGCCGTGACTGCCGTCTTTTCGCCTTAGAGACAGCTGACCCGAAACGGGAGCCGGGCCTTGCCTGACCCGGACTCTTCCTCACCACTCCCCCCTCGCCAACAACGCCTCCGCCACCACCATATCCTCCGGCGTAGTCACCTTAAGATTCGTATAGCTTCCCTCCACCAGCTTAATCCGGCAGCCTCCATAGGCCTCCAGCACCATGGCATCATCCGTAATTCCGGTCTGACGGCATTCCTCCTCCATAAGCCAGTCATATGCTCTCCGTATAAGGGGATAGGCAAACGCCTGTGGTGTCTGGATCTGCCACATCCGGCTGCGTTCCGGCGTCCCGGCGGCAAATCCATCTCCATCCGTCATTTTCATGGTATCTTTCACCGGCATTCCGGCTACGCATGCCCCGTATTCTCTGGCTCCTTGGATCACTCGGCTGATGATCGCATCTGTCACCAGCGGCCGGGCACCGTCATGAATCAGTACATAATCGCAGTTTTTCAGGGCGCTAAGGCCGGCATAGACGGAATGATACCGCTCCTTTCCTCCTTCTACAACAGCCGAAACCTTCTGAAACCCGAAATATTCCACGATCTCGTGGCGGATGCGCCCGGTTTCTCCCGCCCCTGCCACCAATATGATGTCATCTGCCTGACTGCGTTCAAAAGCCTCCAATGAATGAACGATCAGTGGCTTTCCTGCCAGAGGCAGATATTGCTTTTGCACCTTGTTGTGCATTCTTGTCCCTTTTCCGCCCGCCAATAGGACGACACCTGTTTTTTTATCCATTTTCTTTTCCGCCCGCGTCTTTTTCTGTCTGTCAGTGTTCGCCTAATTTCAGGCTGGGAACGGCATTGAGATCCCATCCGTGTCTGGTGCCTTTTAAGTATTCGTAATAGGCCGCCGCCCCGATCATCGCCGCATTATCCGTACAGAATATGGGTTCCGGATAATGGAAGCGCAGCCCGTTCTCTTTGCAGGCTCTGTCCATCGCCGCCCGCAGCGCCGAGTTGGACGCCACACCTCCGGCAATCGCCAGTTTATCATAGCCGTATTCTTTCGCCGCCTGTACACTGCGGCCTACCAGCGCCTCCACCACCGCGTTTTGGAAAGAAGCCGCCAAATCCGGCACGCAGATTTCCTCCCCTGTCATTCTGGCATGGTTGATATGGTTAAGCACGGCGGATTTCAGGCCGCTGAAGCTAAAGTCATAAGGAGAGCCGGCCACCTTCGCACGGGGAAATTCGACTGCGTGGGGATTGCCTCCCCTGGCAGCTTGGTCAATCTTCGGGCCGCCCGGATATCCCAGGCCGACGGCGCGGGCCACCTTGTCAAACGCCTCTCCCGCCGCGTCATCACGCGTTCTTCCGATAATCTCGAACTCTCCATAGTCCTTCACGATCACCAGATGGGTGTGTCCGCCGGACACGATCAGGCACACGAACGGAGGTTCCAGACGCCATCCGGGACATTCTGTCATCTGGCAGAGCGTATCGCCGGCATGTTTTTGGGGGTATCTTGTGATAAAATTTGCCGCCACATGGCCTTCTATATGATGCACGCCCACCAGCGGTTTTTTGGCTGCATAGGCAATCGCCTTGGCCTCGGCCACTCCCACCAGCAGCGCACCCACCAGTCCCGGCCCATAGGTCACTCCTATGGCAGTGATGTCGGCAAGCGTTACCTTGGCCTCTTTCAGGGCGCTGGCAATCACCTGGTTGATCTGTTCCATATGTTTGCGGGATGCGATCTCCGGCACTACGCCTCCGAACTGGGTATGCAGCGCAATCTGGGAGGCAATCACATTGGATAGCACCTCCCTGCCGTTGCGGACTACCGCCGCCGCCGTCTCATCACAAGAACTTTCAATCGCTAAAATCAGCACTTCTTTTTCTTCCATAGCCTTTCTTCCCATAGGGGCCGCCTTTTACTGCCGCGATCCCCCCTGTGCCGGGCCTTCCTCCTCTCCGTCAAAGGTGAGTTCCTCTGTCCACCCGTCACGGGCCGCTTTCGCCCTCGGGAATATCTTTCGTACCTTTTCCATAAATTCTTCCGGCCGGGTAAGCGACGGACTGTAATGCGTCAGCCACATCTCCCGCGGCCTGGCTTTCTGCGCCAGCTGCGCCGCTTCGTACATGGTCATGTGTTTATGTTCCCGTGCCTTTACCTCTTTGCCGTCCTCTCCATACATTCCTTCGCAGATAAACAGATCCGCATCCTTCGCATACTCGGCGATCACCGGCACCGGCCTGGTATCCGTACAGTATACCACTTTCAGTCCCCGGCGTTTCGGCCCCAGCACCATCTCCGGAGTATAACGGACTCCGTCCACCTCCAGGATCTCCCCTTTCTGCAGGCGGCTCCAGGCCTTCATCGGCACATTCTGCGCCCGCGCCCTCTCCACGTCAAAACGCCCCGCGCGGGGAATGGATATAGCATAACCGTAACAAACCACATTGTGGTTGACCCGGAAAGCGTCAATCACATACGGCCCCAGTTTCAGCTGCTGACGGCTCTCTTCCAGTTCGATCAGCCGCAGCGGAAACGGCAGTTCCGGAGCAATGCAGCGCAGCGCAGTCACTACCCGTTCCAACCCCCTGGGCCCTATCATCACCAATGGCTCTGTCCGTTCCGCATTTCCCATAGTCAGGAGCAGTCCCGGCAGTCCGCTGATATGATCCGCATGATAATGGGTAAAGCAAATAATATCAATGGGCTTGGGGCTCCAGCCTTTTTCCTTTAACGCCACCTGGGTGCCTTCCCCGCAATCGATCAGCAGATCGCTGCCGTCACACCGCGCCATCATGGAAGTCAGCCAGCGATAAGGGAGGGGCATCATCCCTCCTGTTCCCAGCAAACAAATATCCAGCATATATTGTCCTCATTTCTATGTTCCGCATCCGCTTTCTGCAGCCGTCCGGTTCCCCTCACGGCTGCCGTTTAGCGTTTTCACTTCTCATAGAATGATAACACACCCGTCAAATGAATTCAACCTGTTCCTCTACATCCGGCTCCAAATGGAATTGTCCGATCAAATTGTCATAGCACTCCTCGCACATGTCCCAGTGATGTACCTCCCCGTCCTTTTCCGAAAAGAAATCCCATGCATGATGAACAGAGATCGCCCCCTCCCGGAGAACACCATCCTTCACCACCATTTTTTTCCCACAGCAATTGCAGATTACGGTTTCCAGCTGACCGCCACTTTTGTACTTTCTCATCTTATTCTCGCCCTTCCTTCCTGTTTTCAGACCGGCGGCGCCCTGTTCCCTCTTTTTTCGACATAATCAGAACGGGGCATCCCCTCTGCCGGATACCCCTACATTATAAGATAAAACGACTATTTTTTTAAGTGGAAAATGTTGTATATAACGGAGTCAAAACCGCCTCCGCCACATGACAATTGCATCCTCCGGCGGATTATGGTAATACCCTCTGCGCACCGCCTCCGCCGCAAAACCAAAGGATTTATAGAGTTTTCGGGCGGCATGATTGCTCTCCCGGACTTCCAGGCTGATGGCATATACCTGATTTGCTATGGCATGGCTTACCATGGCTTCCATCATTTTTCTTCCGATACCCAGACGGCGACAATCTGGCAATACGGCGATCCTCTGTATCTCTCCTTCCCCTGCCAGAATCCGCAGGCAGCAATAGCCGACAATCCTGTCCCCCTGCTCCCAGACATAGTACGCGTCATAAGAGTTGTGAATTCCGGCCTCCAAAAGCTGATAGGACCAATGATCCTGAAAACATGTTTTCTCCAAATCTGCCACCTGCTCCAGGTCGCAGGGCTTCATCCGGCGGATCATCAGCATTCCTCCTTTGACGCCATGCCGTTTTTTTCCTCTGCGTCTTTATTATCCTTTTGATGCGCCTCTCCTGTCCCGACGCTGTGCCCGGCTGCCAGTTCCTTTGTCTTCCCCTGCCTTCTGGCCTCCTCCAGTTCCCTCTCCGCCTGCGCCTTTTTCAGGTAATCGGGCCTGTGCTCCATGGCCGTCTCAACCCTTCCCTGCATAAAATAAACCTCTCCCAGCGCAGCCACCGCCGCCGCCCGCTGACGGTTTAGGTGTGCCGGCGCAAACCGGAAAGGAACCTCCATCTGTTCCTCCAGAAGCGTCTGATAAACCGGCACGCCATCTCCCAAAAAAATCACGGCTTCCCTGCGGGCATTCAACTCTTTCGCCAGTTCCCGGACATCCAAGGAGCAGGACGGCAAGACCACCTCCAGCTGCTTTTCACAGCGGTACAGCCCTGTATAGACCTGGCTCCTGCGGGCATCCATCATCGGACACAAAAGCGCTGACGTTCCAAACAGTCCGTAAGCCATGGCGTCTAACGTCGGCACGGAAATCAATGGCTTGTCCAATACCAGGCCAAGTCCTTTTGCCGTCGCCGAGCCGATCCGAAGTCCCGTGAAAGAACCAGGGCCCGCGGATACCGCAATTGCATCCACCTCTTCCAAATCCAGTTCCAGCATCCGTATAATCTCGTCAATCATAGGAAGCAGGGTCTGGGAATGGGTCTTTTTAAAATTCACCGTGTACTCTGCCATCGTGGCTCCATCTGCCGTCAAAGCCACCGACGCCACCATGGACGAACTTTCAATTCCCAATATTTTCATAAAACGATTATCCTCCGATAGTCAAATCCCCGGCTCAAATCTTTCTCAATCTTTACCCGAATCACATCCTTTGGCAGAATTTCCTGTATCAGTTCCGACCACTCGATCAGGCAGACGCCTTCTCCATAAAAATAATCCTCATAGCCAATCTCTTCCATCTCCCCGACGTCCCCGATCCGATACACATCAAAGTGGTACAGGGGCAAACGGCCTCCCTCATACTGCTGGATTATGGTAAAGGTCGGACTGCTGACCGGTTCCGGAATCCCTAGCCCAGCGGCAAACCCCTGGGCAAACACGGTCTTTCCCACCCCCAGGTCACCATCCAGACAGTAAATCTGTCCCGGCTGTGCTTCTTTGGCGAGCATCCGCCCGTATTCAAAAGTCTCCTGCGCTCCTGCGCTCTCCCGAATCGTCTCCTGCCTCTTTTGGCTTTCCTTTTCCGTCATATATTCCCCCTCTTACCGGCTCTCAAAAACCCCTTCTTTTCTCCTTAGGCAGATGATTTTTGACCATCGCAAAAAAATCTTCTTCCTGGTCTCCCAACAGCTTTCTTGGCAGAAGATAAGCATGTATGCGGTCCATATACAGCACGATCAGGGTCGGCTTTTTATCCATGCGCCCCATCTGTTCCCAGGCAAATGCCGCCTCCTGGCCATTCTGTTCCACTTTTAGGCCTTCTTCTTCAAAGGTCAGGTACATCGGCTCTGCCATAGCCGGCGTTTTTGCCTGTTTGCGCACCTTGCTGTACAAAAGGAGCGGCTGCAACACCGTAAAAATCAGCACACAGGCAAACAGCAAAAGCCGGTAGGCCGGGGTCAGGCTCCCCCAGCGAAATATCAAAAGAAACAACGCCGCCACCGTAAAAATCAGGTTAAACAGTCCTGTCGCGCCGCCATTCGCATGATACATAGAAAACTGCCACAGTTCCTTTACTGTCAGTTTCACCTCAAACTTCATTTTATCCCTCATTCAATTCCATCCTTTTCCAATCCGTCAAAATGCGTCACCGGCACGTCCTACCTGGTACTGCACCTGGCTGCCCGGCCGGTCAAAGCTTCATCGTCAGGGCGATACGCTTCTTCGCCAGATCCACGCTCAGCACCTTCACTTCCACAATATCCCCCACGCTCACCGCCTCCATCGGATGTTTTATAAACTTATCCGAAATCTGGGAGATATGTACCAGTCCATCCTGATGCACGCCGATATCCACAAACGCCCCAAAATCGATCACATTCCGCACGGTCCCTTTCAGGGTCATCCCTGGAGTCAGATCCTTCATTTCCAGCACATCCGTCCGCAAAATCGGCTTGGGCATCTCCTCACGCGGGTCGCGCGCAGGCTTTTCCAGCTCCTTCACAATATCGCGCAAAGTCATCTCTCCCACGTTCAATTCTGCCGCCATCTTTTTATAATCCGGAACCTTTCTCCCAAGTCCCTTCAAACCGTTTCCGGAAATGTCATCGGGCACAAAGCCAAGCTTCTCCAATAACGCCAGCGCCGCCCCATAGCTTTCCGGATGCACGGAAGTACCGTCCAGCGGATTCTTTCCGCCGGCGATTCTCATAAACCCGGCACATTGCTCGTAAGCTTTCGGCCCCAGCTTCGCCACCTTCAGCAACTGTTTCCGGTCTGTAAACGCCCCGTTCTCTTCCCGGTACGCAACAATGTTTTTGGCGATCGCCTTCGTAATTCCCGAAATATACTCCAAAAGAGAGGCAGACGCCGTGTTCAGATCCACGCCGACTTTGTTTACGCAGTCTTCCACCACCCCTTGCAATGCCTCGCTGAGGTTTTTCTGATTCATATCGTGCTGATATTGCCCCACGCCGATCGACTTGGGATCAATCTTAACCAGTTCCGCCAGCGGGTCCTGCAAGCGGCGGGCAATCGACGCCGCGCTTCTTTGTCCCACGTCAAAATTAGGGAATTCTTCTGTCGCCAGCTTACTGGCCGAGTATACAGAGGCCCCCGCCTCATTGACGATCACGTATTGCACGGGTTCTGAAAGTTCTTTTAACAGTTCAACGATAACCATCTCCGACTCCCGGGAAGCCGTACCGTTGCCCACGGAAATCAAAGAGACATGATATTTTTTAATCAGCTTTTTTAAGGTTTCCTTCGATGCTTCCACCTTGTTCTGCGGAGCCGTCGGATAAATAACGGTCGTATCCAGCACCTTTCCCGTCTCATCCACCACCGCCAGCTTGCATCCGGTCCTAAATGCCGGGTCCCAGCCCAATACCACCCGTCCGGCAATCGGAGGCTGCATCAGAAGCTGTTCCAGATTTTTGCCAAATACCTTGATCGCCCCCGCTTCCGCCTTCTCCGTCAGTTCGTTCCGGACTTCCCTCTCGATCGCAGGCCCGATCAGACGTCCATAGCTGTCTGCCGCCGCTTCTTTTAAGATCGGCGCGGTGTAAGCATTATCCTTCGTAATCACCTGCTTTTCCAGATAACGGAGAATCTCCTCTTCCGGTGCCTCCACCTTTACCGTCAGAATCTTTTCCTTTTCGCCCCGGTTCAGCGCCAGGACCCGATGGCCGACACAACGCCGGATCGGTTCCGCATAATGGTAGTACATCTCATAGACAGACGTTTCCTTCTCATCCCTGGCGGTAGAACTGATCATTCCCTGGTCCATGGTCGCCCGCCGGATATAAGTACGATACTGGGCATTGTCGGAAATCCTCTCCGCCAGGATATCTCTCGCTCCGGCCAAAGCTTCCTCTGCCGAAGCCACCCCCTTTTCCTCCGACACATAAGCCTCTGCCAGTTTCTCTGCCGGCTCCTTGATCTGCTGTAAGGCAATCTCTTCCGCCAGCGGTTCCAGGCCCTTTTCCTTTGCGATCATGGCACGGGTCCTGCGCTTGGGGCGATAAGGGCGATAGAGATCATCCACCGCCACCTGGGTCATGGCGGCCCGGATCTGCTGCTCCAGTTCCGGGGTCAGCTTCTCCTGTTCCCGGATGGAAGAAATCACCTGTTCCTTCTTTTCTTCCAGATTCCGCAGGTAACGAAGCCTTTCATCCAGGTTGCGCAGCACCTCATCATCCAGTGCGCCGGTAGCTTCCTTGCGGTAACGGGCAATAAAGGGGATGGTATTTCCCTCATCAATCAGCTTCACCGCAGCCTCCGCCTGCTGGTAGCGGATCTGCAGCTCCTCCTGAAGTACCTTTATAATATCCATATCCTGATTTTCCTCACATTCCTTAGTTTCCGTCGTACATTATAATTCATATCGGGAAGTTATGCAAGATTTCTGCTGCAACAAACCTCTTGTGAAGCGAAAGATTTCGTGGTATCATATCCACGGGAACCATAATCGGTGCAAAACCTATTCCGCAGAGAGTCTTCGGCGCAAGCAGATTCTCTGCCATACTTCGGAGGAGTCTTCATGGAACAAAACCATATACAATCACCAGACAAAAAAAACAACGCCTTCGCTTTTTTCAGCCTGGCCGTCGGTATCTTCGCCCTGTTTGCCTGTGTCTCCCCGCCTATCCAGCTTTTGTTGGGGGCATCGGCGATGATGGCGGCATATCTCTCCCGAAACGGGCGGCCGATGACCGGCCCTGCCGTTGCCGGAACGATTATGGGCATCTGCGGAATTCTCAGCAGCTTTCTCTTTCTCGGATGTTATGTGTTCACCATCCGGATGCTAGACGATCCCAACAATGTGGCCATGCAGCGCGAAATTATGCGGCAATATCAGGACATGCTGGATCTTTTCCATGCCAACTAATCCGGCGAGCCGCCGCAGGCATGTTTTTTGATTCCCGCAACCACAAAAACCCCCGACATCTGCACACATGCAAAACTGGGGGTTCTTTTTTACCTCTGCGGACTTGCCAGCAAATCCACTCCATACCGAATCAGAAAATAATTCTTAACCACAAAATTCACTGCTACAATCCCCACTGCCACATAGAGCAGGCCCTTCTCATGACCCAGGCAGGTTTTGCTTCTTTTGGCTGTCTTGGCCGCCAGAAATGCCATCGCCTCTCCCAGCAATATCACCGCAGTATACAAAACCAGCGGATGAAAGCGAAAACTAAGCAGAAAATGTCCATGCAGGAGATACCAGACTGCCCGGGTGCCGCCGCAGCCCGGACAGTAAAGCCCGGTCATGGCATGAAACAGACATGGTCCAAAAAGCATTCCCTAATCCTCCAACTCCGCGCGAAGCCTCTGCCGGATTCCTTCCCCGCCGCTCTTTCTGCATTCATCATCCAGAACCGCCGCCTGTTTTTCATACTCCGACTCGCTCATTTTTCGTGTCAGAATCGCGAATTCATCTGCTCCCTCCAGAACAAAGGTCCGTACCTCACCGAATGTCCTTCTTATAAGATCCGCCTTTTCTTTGAATGTCCCGGCGATGCGGACAAAATAGCGGCACTCGGCTGTCTTAATATCCGCGACCTTCTGCCGCTGCTCGCCCCAGCCAATCGGTATATTCATCTGCTCGTTCTGCGCCGCCTCAATCATATCTGCCACCACCGCGCTGGCTGTAGGAAGCTTTCCTGCTCCGCTTCCATAGTACATCGAGACGCCGAGCATATCGCTCTTTACCAGAATCCCGTTATACACTCCGCTGACAGCATACAAAGGATGGTCCTTGCCAATCATCACCGGCGCCACCCTGGCACAGACCTCCCCGCCTTTCCTGCGGCTGCTTCCCAACAGTTTCACCGACGCCCCCATCTCCTTTGCGTAGCGGAAGTCCATATCCGTGATTTTCGTAATCCCCTCTGTGTAAATATCCTCATAATTTACTTCTTTTCCTGTCACCATCGCCGTTAGAATCGCAATCTTCCGGCAGGTATCATGCCCCTCTACATCTGCTTCCGGATTTCTCTCCGCATACCCCAGGTCCTGCGCCTCTTTGAGGACTTCATCAAAAGAAGCCCCTTCCCGGTCCATTTTAGTCAGAATATAGTTGGTAGTGCCATTTAAAATCCCTGTGATCTCCTGGATCTCCTCTCCCCTCAGGCACCGGTATAACGTACGGATAATCGGGATTCCGCCGCCGACACTGGCCTCAAAAAAGAAATTGACCCCTTTGTCCCTCGCAATCTGCAGCAATTCCGTCCCGTGGGCCGCCACCAATGCTTTATTTGAAGTCACCACATGCTTGCCCGCGTTCAGGCATGCCTTAACAAACGGATATGCCGGATTCAACCCGCCCATCGTCTCCACTACCAGCTTTACCTGCTCATCGCTTTCAATCACCTGAAAGTCATGGACAATCCTGTCCGCCACCGGACTGTCCGGAAAATCCCGCAAATCCAGCACATATTTCAGTGCAATCTCCTGCCCTGCACCATTGGCAATCCGCTCTCTGCTCTCCTCCAGAATCTGCGCCACGCCGGAACCAATGGTGCCGTATCCCATGATTGCTGCATACATCATATTCGCTCTCCTCGTTTTCTTTCTTATTCCCTTGCCAGAATTTTTACATAGTGAATGCCTTGCTGTTCTTCGATCTCCTCTACCATCCGCGATATATTGCCGGTGTCCGCCCGAACCTCCACCGACAACGTCAGTGTGGCCACGCCATTAACCGGGATGCTCTGATGAATCGTCAGAATATTCGCCCGATACACTGCCACGACATGCAGAAGATGAGACAGAAGTCCCTGGCGGTCATCCATCTGCACCACAAAGGTCACGGTTTTCCCTTTTGTATTATCGTAGAAAGGAAAGATATCGTCCTTGTATTTATAAAAAGAACTGCGGCTGATCCCCACCCTCTCGGCAGCATCCTGCACAGTCATGACCTGCTCAGACTCCAAAAGCCTTTTTGCCTCTACGACCTTTAGCAGCACTTCTGGCACTGCCTTCTGTTTTACCACAAAATATTTCGTTTTTTCCTCTGTCATAACAAACCCTCTTGTGCAAAACGCTGGTTAACAGTTTTTTAATACGTGCACTGTGCGTACCCGATGTACATTTGTGCTCATGAGGGAGATATTAACACAAAAAGGAGCGGGATGCAAGCATTTTATTGCGTACATTCTGCTTTTTCAAAACTTACGGGGGAGGCAAAGACAGAAAAAGACCCATCAGCTAGCTTTGCGGCATCTGATGGGTCGGCTGATGATTACTTAAGCAATCAATAATTGGCCATAAAATATAAGGAATCCTGGCTGATTTTGTAGTAGAATTAAGATGTCCCGTCAAAATGCTGCTATTCGTATGATTTCAAAATCGGCAGCAAAGCCAACCACCAGCAACCGTAAATACCTCCGCCAAAAGAACCCGGGCCAGGCAAGGTTCGGCGACTTTTGCAGGGTCTTTTTCCCTTAGAGGCAGCCGACCCGAAACGGGAGCCGAACCCTGCCTGGCCCGGGTTCTTTTGGCGAAGGTATTTACGGTTGCGCGCCCCCTGCCCCTCATACCCCCGATAACATTTCCCTAACAAACTCCGAAGCCTCTTCCCACATCCCCTTCTTCCAGTAAGCCTCCGGAAGAAGCCCCTTTCCTATCCCTACGCCAATAAACCCACTTTTCATAAACGAAAGAATATTGTCCCCTTTCACCCCGCCGACCGCCACATATTCCGTGCCGTCAAAAGGCCCTTTCAGGCTTTTCACATAAGACAGCGGAAGTTCCCCGGCCGGAAACAGTTTCATTGTCCGATATCCATACTCCAGGCAGCGGGAGACATCGCTGGGAGTCATTACTCCGGGCAGCAGCTTGATATCATGGCGGCGGCAGTATTCCAGAACCGGCTCCGATACCGACGGGGTCAGGAAAAAGGCCGCCCCTGCCGCTGTTGCCATTTTGCATCGCTCCAGGGTTGTCACGGTTCCCGCCCCCACAATCACATCTTTGCCAAGATTGTTTTTCAGCGTCTCGATCTGCCGGATCGGATTTTCCGAATTCATCGCCACCTCAAATATCCGAATTCCTCCTTGATACGCTGCCTGGGCATAAGAAAGGCATACGCGTCCAGGCAATCCCCGCAATATTGCACACACCTTATGTTTCTTAAATATCCGTTCCATCCTGCCTCCTCTGATCCAACAGGTATCCGCAGATAAAATCCGCCAGTTTATCAATCTCTTCTTCTCTCACAAACCAGTTATTGGATACGCGGATTCCTTCTTCCTTCGTTCTCAAATCCACCGTGCGGTACTGGATGATAATGCCTTTTTTTGAGAATGCCTCCCGGACCAGCCTCCGGTGATCGGTTCCCGGCAAGGAAAAGGCAAAAATCCCGCTCTTTATCCGGTCGTCTTCCGGGGATAATATCACAGCCTGAGGCAGCCGTTTCTTAAACACCTGACGGCAGTAGTCATTCAGCTGCCGCTGCCGCTTTACGATACGTTCCATGCCGATCTCTTCGGCCAATGCGATTGTTGTCGAAAAGGCAGTATACATCGGAATGTGTTTTCCGCCGTACTCGAAACGGCGTGCATCTTCCTTAAGGTCAATGTGATTGCTGCCGATGTCGAACCTCTCCTGCATTCCTACGCCGCCGAAGGGAACCCGGACTTCTCCAATCAGTTCCTTGCGGATATAGACCGCCGCGATCCCTTCTGGTCCGCACAGCCATTTATGGCAGGAGCAGACATAGAAGTCACATCCGATATCCTTTACGTCAATTCTCGCATTCCCTGCTGCCTGCGCTCCGTCCAGCACGGTTAGCACGCCTTTTTTTCTGGCGGCATCGCAGAGTTCTTTTGCCGGCATACAGGTTCCGATCGCATGAAGCACATGGCTGAACACTGCCAATCTGGTCCTTTCGGTCAGCGCCTGCGCAAACTGGCGGATGATATCCTCATATCCTCCGCCGGCAGAAAATATCGCAGTATGGAAACCCCGTATTTTCTCCGCCGCAAAGAACGGAAGCAAAGCGGCAGGATTCTCCTGGTCGGACACCAGCACCTCGTCGCCTTTGCCAAGATCCAACATATAATCCACCGTATTCAGCCCTTCTGCTATGCACCGCACAAAAAAAATCTCTTCCGGCGAAGCGCCGAGGAAGGAGGCGACATCCCTTCTCGCCTGTTCCAGATATGCAAAAAGATCGTCATGTACCTGGACCTTAATCTGCCCCTCCTCATACATATAGCGAAAGACCCGTTCCATGCCCTCCATCACCGGTTTGGGCAGCGGCCCGCATCCCGCGGAATTCAGGTACGTATAACGCTGCGCCGCTGGCAAAAGTTCACGGAATTTTTCAAATTCTGATGAATTTCCCATACCCATTATCCTCCTAATCCACACGGCCACGGACATGCTTATCCGGACGGCTGATTCCATAACAGTCGCGGAATGCTTCTTCCGTGGTAAGCCCCGCCGGGGCGCACCCCATAATAAAATGGATATTTTCTTTCTCTTTATTTTTTTCGTAATAGTTTCTGGTACAATTTCCGATGCAGAACAAATGTTCTCCTTCGTGCAGAGGCGGCAGCTCTCCCGGCTCGTCTCCATTCATCAGGATCTGCATCCCCTTAAATCCCGGCAGATGTCCGGCTTCCCGGATTCTGGTAAGCGCAATCGTCATCACCGCCCGGCAGCCATAGCATTTGTCCGGCATCTCCAGCTCAAAAACAGAGATCCCCTCATATTGCTGCTTTCCAGGCTCCGCCGTCTTAAAAGCATAGGCAGCCTCCCGGATGCTTTCTCCCAGAATCTCGATGTCTTCCTCGCAGATGGAACCATGGCCGGCCCTTTGCGCCTCTCGCAGATATTCCAGTTTTTCTGCAGAAAACCCCATAATCCTGGCCGCTGTGGCATCTACGGCGGCAGGAGACCCTCCTGCCATAATCAGATCCATTTTCACCGGAGTACCCTCCAATGGCCCCAGGCCTTCCATCGCCGTCAGGCCGTCCACAATCGTCAGATAAGGCGGCAGCGCGGTTGTAAGGTCCACAATGGCCTTCCTCATATTGTAATCGTGGAACCTGCGCTTGTCTTTCGGAGACAGCAGCCCGTTCATGTTTTTGTAAGCCACGGTGATCTCTGTCAAGGGATGTGTCTTCATCACCGGAATATTGATTATCACATCATACTCCCATACCTTCTTTGACAGTTCGATTTCCTCCAGCATACGAAACGCCGGATTTCTTACCGTCTCAAATCCGGTCTCATTTGCATCAAACAGACCGACATCCAGACGCTTTGCCAAGGCATCCACCCCCAGCGTCTGAAAAATGCGCATGGTCCCCAGATGGAACGCACCGGAACCCTCCACGATATCCACCTGTGCCGCCCCAGCCTCCTTCGCCAGAATAATGACGCTTTCCAGCACTTCATTGGAGGTGACGGCCCCGTCCTCCGAACTCAAAGGCCCGGTGCAGTTCGGCTTCAGCATCACCCTCTGGCCCGGTTTTACAAAGACCCGCATGCCGCCTAAAAGGCCAACAGCTTCCCTCACCGTTTCCAGAACCGTTTTTTTATTTTTTTTGACAATCGAAACCTTTTCCCTCATCATTTCCTCCATTCTCAGACCATCGGCGGCAGGGCGGAACTTTTCAAGTATGCCAGGGCCTTGTCAATATGCGCCTGTCCCCCCGTCAAAGCAAAACCGAAATGGGCAGGAATCAGCGCGTCGATTTTTCTGTCTGCCAATCTGGGCAGATATGTTCTGTAATCTTTCAGGGAAGAGCCATAACAGTTCTGCAGACTCAGCGCGCCGTTCTTATAAACGCTGTCTCCGGAGAACAGATACCGTCTTCCTTTCCACTCCATCTGATAGCAAACGGATTCTATACTGTGCCCCGGCGTTACCACCGCTTCGACGGCAATCCCTGGCATCCGGATGACCTCTCCGTTTTCAAGAATCCGATCGGCCTTCTGATGGCGGAAAACATAATCCGCAGGATACGCCCCCTTCACCTTGGCTGCCGTCAGTCCTAGCATGTCCTCCGTCCCGCGCTCCATCAGTCCGGCTTCTTTTTCGGACGTCGCAATAACCAGATGAGGCATGGCCGTTTTCATATCCTGGACCCCTCCCGTATGATCCCCGTGACAGTGGGTGATAAACAGGTATTGAATCCGAGAAAGTTCCATTCCCGTCTCCCGGATATTCTCCAGAATGCGGCCGGTGTCCAATCCGCTTCCTGCGTCAAACAGAATGCCCCGGCCCTTGTCCGCAACCAGGTAGACATTACAATCCTTATAGGAAGAGATACCTGGCCCGGTATCCCCTCCCCCTACTATGTAAAAACCCTCCTCCAGACGAATATACATTCCTGGCTCCTTTCTATCTTCCGTTCAGCAGTCTCGGCAAAAACATACAGATTTCCGGTATATAGGTGATCAGAAACAGCACCGCAATCTCTGCGATACAAAACGGCACAATCGCCCGCATGGCCTTTGACAGGCTGACATTCGCCTTGCTCGTGGCAATAAACAGGCACATCCCAAACGGCGGCGTCGCAAGGCCAATAATAATATTCAGCAAAAATATTACGCCAAAGTGTACCGGATCTACTCCGAACTGCACGGCAACCGGAGCCAATATCGGAGCGCAGATCAAAAGAATGGCATTACTCTCCATCACACAGCCCATAATCAGCAGAAATACATTAATCAGCAGAAGCAGCACTACCTTACTGGAAGTAAAGGACAGCAAAAATCCGGCAATCGCCTGCGGTACCTGCGTCATAGCCACCAATGCGCCGAAACAGCCCGAAAATCCGACAATCAGCAAAACTGCCCCGCAGGAAATGACCGACTGCACAATACAGTTGCACACCGTCCGTATATTTAATGACTTATAATACAGCATTCCGACAAGAAGCGCATATACTACCGCCACATCCGCCGCCTCCGTCGGGGTGAAAATCCCGCCTAAAATCCCGCCCAGAATCAGCACCGGCATAATCACTGCCGGAATGGCACGCATCATAGTCCGGATGATTTCCTTTGGCGTATAAGCCCTGTTGCTTTTGGGATAATTCCTTTTATGGCTGATGTAGGCAGTCGGTATCATCAGCGCCAGCCCCAGCATGATTCCGGGCACCATCCCCGCAATAAACAAGTCGGATATGGAAACCATCATCGTTGCGCCGTACAGCACAAACCCGATACTCGGAGGGATAATCGGCCCGATTACCGAGGAAGAGGCCGTGACAGCGACCGCAAAATCGCTGTCATATCCCTGCTTTTCCATCACCGGTATCAGAATCCCGCCGATCGCCGCCGTATCCGCGGTAGCCGACCCGGAAATCCCGGCAAAAAACATGGACCCCAGAATATTGGCATGCGCCAGGCTTCCCCGCACCCGCCCCAGCAGCACCTCGCACACCGCCAGCAAATCGTCAATCAGCCCAACCCGTCCCATCAAATCGCCAGCCATAATAAAAAGCGGCAGCGCTAGCAACGTAAAGCTGTCCAGCCCCTGATATGTCTGCTGAAACAGGATGATCATCGGAAGCTGATCATGCAAAAAAAGAGTCAGGATTACGGACAAGCCGATCGAAAAGGCAATCGGAGTACCCAGAATAAGAAACACGGCCAGCGAGCCAAACAAAAGAAGCATCGAATTCATAGGCCGCCCTCCTCTTTTTCATTTCCGTTTTTTCCCAAAGACATCTCGTAAAACTCCCTCAGCAGGTCGGTAACGCAGTGAATCAGCATCACCACCGCCCCTGCGTAGATGCCAGCGGCAGTCCATGCCTGATTGATCTTTGTGACAGAAGCTTTTCCAAAACGAAAAATCTTCATCGCGTCGGTTCCTGCATTGAGAAATACCGCCAAAAACACAATCATCAGAACAAGATTCAGAATCCTCATCCCCTGATTCACGGTTCCTGGAACCTTGTCAATCACAAAGGTAAAGGAAATCAGTTCTTTCTGCCTTAAGGCAATGCTTCCGCCTATAAATGCAAACCACAACATGCAGAAGCGTGCAATCTCCTCCGTAAAATCCAGCGGATTGTTCAAAACGAATCTGGTGAACACTCCCAGAAAGAGATTCACTACCAGCACGCTTCCTATGACAAGGCAAAAGACTTTACAGGCACGATTTAAAATCTCACTGATTTTATCGCAAAACCGGTACATCAGATAAAACAGGTTGCGTCTTTGCTCCATACTCGCTCCTTCTTCCTCAAGTCCGTTAAAACCCTTCTCCGATTGCCACTACCTCATCCACAATTTTCTGAGGAACCATCTTCCCGTCCCCCACATAGTTTTCCCAGACTGCCTGTCCAGTGGCTCTCCACTGCCCGATCTCCTGATCGTCCGGAATGTAAACCTCCACGCCGTCAGCCTTTATCTGCTCCATGATTGTGCCCAGTTGTTCTTCGATCAGCTGATCCTTATACAATTCCAGTTCTTTTCCTGCCTCCATCACAATGTTGTAAAGTTCAGAGCCTTCTCCGCCCAGTTTTTCTATACAGCTCTGGCTCATCAGCTGGACCGACGCAATATACGACATATCGATAACCGTACAATATTTTGTCACCTCGCACAATTTATTGCCGTAAGTCCCGATCGGATGTCCATACAATCCGTCAACCGTCCCCTGCTGCAAAGCCAGATACAGTTCATTAAAATTCATGGGAACGGAGGATGCTCCCCACTGAGAGAACAATGCCATCTCAATCTCCGAGCCGGTTGTCCGCATCTTAACCCCTTTCATATCCGAGGGAACCTTCGCCACCCCGCCTTTCCGGTTATAAAACAACGCCCTGGCCGCCCCTCCATCCACGTCAAAGTTGACCGGGATCATGCCGATATCGCCGAAAATGTCGTCGCTGACTTCTTTTCGGAATTCCTCATCCTGAAATACGGCCCTTAAATGCTTCTGGCTTTTAAATAATCCCGGAAGGTCTGCAAACGCCAAGCCATCCGAATAATCCATCAGATTTCCCGCCGAACTTTTCACGATATCAAGAGAACCGCCAAGAGCAGCCACCACTACCTGCTTGTCATTTCCCAGCTGGCTGCTGTGATAATATTCTACTTTGATTCTCCCGTTTGATTTCTCTTCTATCGTCTTAATAAAATTCAGATTTGCCTCGTTCTCAGGAGTCCCCGGAACTTCTGCCGCCGCGTATTTTAAAACAATTGCCTCGCCATCCGTCTGCGCCTCTTCTGCCTGAACCGCCTCTGACGATTCTTCTTTTGCTTCTGAAGATGCCGCCTGCTGTGTCGACGCAGCCGTCTGTTCCTTGCCGCCCCCACCGCATGCACAGAGGGAAGTTACCATTGCCAAAACCATTACCATAGACCATGTTCTTTTCATTACGCTTTCCTCCTAAGATTTTTTGTTTGCTTTGTTCCCGCTCGTCCTGTTTTGATTGTAGTTTATTTTCAACAATATGTCAATTACATTTTCTAATTTTTTGTTTGTTTTATCGTATTTCATGGATGTAAATACCGATTTTCATACTTTTATTCATATTTTTAATATTTTATGTTGATTTTTTCTCTCAAATTTCGTACAATTAGTCATAGAACCTGCTCATCCTGTCGCAGATAACGGAAACGATCACCTGTAGAGAAAGGACTACCTTATGTCAAAAATTGAAACCCGCTTAGAAGAACTGGGCCTGCAACTCCCCAACTGTCCGAAACCGGTTGCGGATTACATACCGGGACAGATTTTTCTGGACCGCCTCGTCTATATATCCGGACAGGATTGCAGAAAAGACGGCATACTGCTCCATGAAGGGAAACTGGGCGCGGATGTGAGCATCCAGGAAGGCGTTCTCTGCGCCAGGCAGTCGGTTCTGAACTGTCTGGCCGCATTAAAAAACACGATCGGAGATCTGGATCGTGTCAAAAAAATAGTAAAGATTCTGGGATTTGTCGCAAGCGCCCCGGGATTTGACCAGCATCCTGCCGTTATCAACGGAGGCTCTCAACTGTTAATCCAGTTGTTCGGAGAAGATGGCAGACATGCGAGAGCGGCCATAGGAACCAGCGAATTGCCCTTCAACACCCCTGTTGAAATCGAAATGATTGTTGAATTAAAACAATAAATTTGTTTGGAAAGGAGCCAACATGAAACTCATTATCGCCAGACAGCTTATCGACTGCAGCCAGGACCGGGCCGTGTGCCGCTTGCAGATGGGAATCGTCATAGAAGGCAGCCGAATCTGCAAGGTTGCTCCTCTGTCCGAACTGGCTCCCTTTTTGGCTGACCCCCTGATAGAGAAGACAGACGCCAAAGATTCTTATGTTCTTCCCGGATTGATCGACGCCCATCTCCATTTATGCTTCGATTCCAGCACAAACCCAATCATCGCCCTGGAACGCGAAAGCAAAAACACCACCTTACTGAAAATGGCTGTAGCGGCTCAGACTGAACTGAGAAGCGGCGTCACCACCGTGAGAGACTGCGGCGCCAAAGGTCTGGGAATCCTGGATTTAAAGCATGCCATCGATTGCGGATGGATGGAGGGTCCCGATCTCATCGCCTGCGGCCCGCCCATCACAATTACCGGCGGACACTGCCACTTTCTGAACATGGAGGCAGATTCTTTTCAGGAAGTGCAGAAAGCCGTCCGATATCTTTGCAAACATCGCGTGGACTTTATCAAAGTTATGGTATCCGGCGGCAATATGACGCCCGGCAGCAATTCTCTTGCCAATCAGTATGAAAAAGATATCCTGGAAATGATTGCCTATGAAGCGCATTCACGCGGCAAGCTGGCCGCCGGCCATATTCATACCACCACAGGAATCGAAAACGCGGTTGCCGCCGGATTCGATACGATGGAGCATTGCAGTTTCAAAGATCCCACCCGGAAGCAGGATGTCTCCTATTCTCAGGAACTGGCCAGGCGCATCGCCGAAAAAGGGATATCCGTCTGCCCGGCCTTCGGCAAAGCCTATATTCTGCCTCCCGAAGAAGGCGCTCCGCTTCCCGAAAAGGTCGGAGAATGGCAGCAGTTCCAGAACAGCCGCTTTGAGACCACACGTGCCATGTACGGGGAGGGAATCAATATCATTGCCGGAACCGATGCCGGGTGCAAATATTCTTATTTCCATGAACTGCATCTGACCCTGAAACTTCTGCACGAAAAAGTCGGCATGTCTTTGGAGGATGTCTTATTAAGCGCCACTGCCCGTGCCGCCAAAACCATCCGTGCGGCAGAGGTCGGCTCCCTGGAAGCCGGCAAAAAAGCAGATCTCATATTTACGGACGGAAATCCGCTTGAGGATCCTGACGCACTGGGCCGCGTCCTCCATGTGATGAAGAACGGAAAACTGGTACGTTAAACTTGTGCTTTTATCATGTTCTGTATTATACTAATATTTAAGTCCTGCCATTTTTTGTCAAAATGGCCACGGCCTTTTATTATAAAAGAGGGAAAGGATTGAATATTATGAATACGATATACGACGAATGGCCGATGTGGCAGCAATTGCTATCCATGTTGGAAAACCAGTTTGGAAACCGATGCGAGATCATCCTGCATGATCTCACCAAAGAATACGATCACACGATTGTCGATATCCGGAACGGTTATATCACCAATCGCAAAATCGGTGATTGCGGCTCCAATCTGGGACTCGAAGTCTTAAGAGGAACGGTTCAGGACGGAAACCGCTATAATTATGTGGTAACTACCCGGGACGGAAAAATCCTCCGTTCCTCTACCATGTTTATCCGCAATTCCAACGACGAGGTGATCGGCTGCCTGTGTATCAATACCGATATCACCGAAACCGTGCGCTTTGAGGAATTTTTGAAACAGTATAATAAATACAATCTTTCCGTATCGCCGATATACAGCTACCCCGAACCGGCCGCCGCCCAAAAAGAGCAGGCCACAGCGCAGGAAGAGCCGCCCCAGCAGCCGCAGCCGTCGGATACCAGCGAAATATTTGCCAATGACGTCTCACAGGTTTTAGAATATCTGATCACGGAAGCCGACCGCCTGATCGGAAAACCCGTGTCTGAGATGAAACGGGAAGATAAAATTGAATTTGTCCGTTTTTTGGACAAAAAAGGAGCCTTTCTGATTACCAAGGCTTCCGAAAAGGTATACGACCATTTAAAAATCTCCCGCTTTACTTTGTACAACTATCTGGATATTGTCCACAAAGAAAACGATGTTATTTCTGAATCCAAGTAAAAAAACCCGCCCGGATGCCGCTTAAACATCCCGGCGGGTACATTTTTAATCATCTGCCGATGCCTTCCGATCCGGACAGCCCAGGCTCAGCCACTTCAGATATGCGCTGATAAAGGCATCCAGCCCGCCGTCCAGCACATTGGCTACATTCCCCGTCTCTTCGCCGGTCCGCAGATCCTTTACCATCGTATACGGCTGCAGGACATAAGAACGGATCTGATTGCCCCAGCCGATCTCCTTCACATCCCCGCGGATATCGGACAGCTTCTCCGCATTCTCCTGCTGCTTGAGCATATACAGCTTGGCCTTAAGCATCTGCATGGCTTTGTCCTTATTCTGGAACTGGGAACGCTCATTCTGGCATTGCACCACGATCCCCGTAGGAATATGGGTGATACGCACGGCTGAGGAGGTCTTATTGATATGCTGGCCGCCGGCACCGCTGGAACGGTAGGTATCGATCCGCAGATCCTCCTGGTTGACCTCCACATCCAGGTCTTCCTCAATATCCGGCATCACATCGCAGGACACAAAGGAGGTCTGCCGCTTGCCCGCCGCATTGAAAGGAGAAATCCGCACCAGACGGTGTACGCCCCGCTCCGACTTCAGATAGCCGAAGGCATTCTCGCCATTGATCTGAATCGTCACAGACTTGATCCCCGCCTCGTCTCCGTCCAGGAAATCCAGGACCTCGGTCTTATACTGCATCTTATCCGCCCACCGGCAATACATCCGGTAAAGCATGCTGCACCAGTCGCAGGACTCGGTTCCGCCGGCTCCCGCATTCAGCCGCAGAATGGCGTTGCATTTGTCGTATTCCCCGGAAAGCAGCGTACCCATGCGAAGCTTTTCCAGCTTCCCTTCAAATTCCTGCAGCATCTCCTGGATCTCCGGGATCAAGGATTCATCATTCTCCTCATACCCCATCTCGATCATCACCTGGATGTCCTCATACCCCTGCTCCAGGCCCCGGTACAACTCTACCGTATCCTTCAGGTTCTTAGCCTCCTGCACCAGCTTGGTGGCGCGGTCCGCATCGTTCCAGAAATCCGGCTCCTCCATGGATTTGTCTAACTCATCGATTCTTCTGACCTTGTTATCCAGGTCAAAGTGAATCCCTCACTTCCACTAATGGTTTTTGAAACGTAGATAAGGTATACTTGAACTGATCTAACTCTACCACTGTGTCACCCACTTTCTCAATTATATTTTATTTGTCAGCCCTGTCCCTGCAGCAATTTGCGTCCGCAGCACTGCTTGAACTTCTTTCCGCTTCCGCAGGGGCATGGGTCGTTGGGGTAAATCTTGCGGATCTCCCGGCGCTTGGGCGCCTGTACCGCCGAGGTGTCCCGGTTGGTTCCGGTGACCTTCGCCGCCGGCTCCCGCTCCACCTTCTGCTCCACGCGGATGTGAAACAGGATGCGCACGGTCTCCTCCATAATCGCGGCGGTCATGGCCTCAAACATCTCAAAGGCGTTCATCTTATACTCGACCACCGGGTCCCGCTGGCCGTATGCCTGCAGTCCGATCCCCTGGCGCAGCTGATCCATATCGTCGATATGGCTCATCCACTTATTGTCAATGACCTTGAGAAGAATCACCCGCTCAATCTCACGGATCTGCTCCGCCTCCGGGAACTCTGCCTCCTTAGTCTCATACAGCTTAATCGCTTCTTCCTTCAGCTTCTGCTTCAGTTCATCCCGCTTGCTCACCGGATGGTTCTCCAGGGTGATCTTGCCAAGAGGAATGACGGAAAGCAGCAAGGCATTCAACTCGCCCAGATCCCAGTCCGCCGGATTCTGTTCTTCGGAGATGGACATATCCACGGCATTCTCCACAATGTCCGTGACCATCTTCAGGATCACATCCCGCATATTGTCGCCGTCCAGCACCTTGCGCCGCTCGGCATAGATGATCTCCCGCTGCTCATTGTTGACCTCGTCATACTTCAGCAGGTTCTCACGGATTCCATAGTTGTTGTTCTCGATCTTCATCTGGGCCTTCTCGATGGCATTGGAAAGCATCTTGTGCTCAATCTGCTCCCCCTCCGGGACTCCCAGGGCCGTGAACATCCCCATCAGCCGCTCGGAACCAAACAGCCGCATCAGGTCATCCTCCAGGGAGATATAGAACCGGGATTCACCAGGGTCGCCCTGACGTCCGGAACGGCCCCGCAGCTGATTGTCGATACGCCGGGCCTCATGACGCTCCGTACCGATGATGCGCAGACCGCCTAATGCCCTCGACTCCTCATCCAGCTTGATATCCGTACCACGGCCGGCCATATTGGTAGCGATGGTAACAGCGCCATGTACGCCGGCATCCGCCACAATTTCCGCCTCCAGTTCGTGGTACTTTGCATTCAGAACCTTATGGGGAATGCCCCGCCGGTTCAGCATCTTGCTCAGCATCTCCGAGGTCTCGATGGTAATGGTGCCTACCAGCACCGGCTGTCCCTTCTCATGGGCCTCCGCCACCTCATCCACCACGGCCTTGAACTTCTCCTTCTTGGTCTTATAGACCGCATCCTCATGGTCGATACGGGCCACCGGCTTATTCGTAGGGATCGCAATCGCATCCATGCCGTACGTATTGCGGAACTCCTTCTCCTCCGTCAGCGCCGTACCGGTCATGCCGGACTTTTTTCGGAATTTATTGAAAAAGTTCTGGAAGGTAATGGTTGCCAGGGTCTTGCTCTCCCGGCGGACATTGACATGCTCCTTGGCCTCAATCGCCTGGTGCAGTCCGTCGGAATAACGCCGTCCCGGCATAATACGCCCCGTAAATTCATCCACGATCAGGACCTCATCATCCTTCACCACATAATCCTTGTCACGGAACATCAGATAGTTGGCCCGCAGCGCCAGGATGATATTGTGCTGGATCTCCAGGTTCTCCGGATCGGCCAAGTTGTCAATGTGGAAGAAATCCTCCACCTTCCTCACCCCGTCCTCGGTCAGGTTCACTACCTTATCCTTCTCGTTGACCACAAAGTCCCCGGTCTCCTCAATGTCCTCACCCATGATGGCATTCATCTTGGTGAATTCTCCGGAGGCCTCGCCCCGCACCAGCTGATGAGCCAGAATGTCGCATACCTCATACAGCTTGGTGGACTTGCCGCTCTGTCCGGAGATAATCAGCGGAGTCCGGGCCTCATCGATCAAAACCGAGTCCACCTCATCGATAATGGCGTAATCCAGCTCCCGCAGCACCATCTGCTCCTTATAGATCGCCATGTTATCGCGAAGATAATCAAAACCAAGTTCATTGTTCGTCACATAGGTGATATCACAGCCATAAGCTTTTTTACGCTCCTCCGAAGTCATGGAGTTTAACACCACACCCACAGTCAGTCCCAGAAACTCATGGATCTGCCCCATCCACTCCGCATCACGCTTGGCCAGGTAATCGTTGACCGTAACGATGTGGACTCCCTTGCCGTTCAGCGCATTCAGGTAGGCCGGAGCCGTGGAAACCAGCGTCTTTCCTTCACCGGTCCGCATCTCAGCGATTCGCCCCTGATGCAGCACAATGCCGCCGATCAGCTGCACTGGGAAATGCTCCATATTCAAAGTCCTGCGTGCCGCCTCCCGCACGGTGGCAAACGCCTCCGGCAGGATATCATCCAAAGTCTCACCTGCTGCCAGGCGCTCTTTAAATATCCTTGTCTGGTCACGCAGCTGTTCATCGCTCTTTTCCATCATCTCCGGACGCAGATTCTCAATCTTCTCCACAATCGGGTAGATCATCTTCAGTTCCCGTTCACTGTGAGTACCAAACACTTTCTCTATGAGATTCATCCATTTCCTCCATTCTGTGTGTGCTTCACAGATCTCTTGCTTTCTCTCTTTTTCTGTTTTTTTCTTTCAGTCAATCTTATACATTGTAGCACTAACCTTGAATTTATTCAACTTTTTCACCCGTTATTCACAAAAAATTAATTTTCCAGCCATTCTTTGTCCAAGAGCCGCCTTTTGGGCCTACAAAATCCGCCCCCGTCGGGAATGACATCACGCAGATATTATGGTCAACCAGTCAATTTGCACAAAATTTATGTTCGGCTGATCATTTATCCACAAAATCCACATTTCCACTGTGCACAACCCCATGGATTTTATCCACATCACTTCTTGTCCTGTTTACGCCAAAAATGAGTTATACACCAAGTTATCCACATTATCCACACTCCACAATCCAAAAATATCCCGCGAGATTTTACCCATTTGGTGGCGGGCGTTCCTTTGTACACTTATCATAAATTTGCATTTTATGACAAAAAAGGGGGAAAAAGGACTTGACTTTTGAGATTTCGACAGGATGAAGAATGAGGGCAGGGAGGTTGAGGAAGAGTCAGGGCCTGGCCTGTTTTCTCACCCCCTTTTCACAACCCTCTCGCAAAAAGCAGCAATCCGCACACAATTGTCGTAATAATTCAAGATTTTTCGTTGAATTTTCCAAATATATGTGGTATACTGAGACTATCTCATAAAAAAAGGAGCTGATGATTATGCGTTATACGATTACAGGAAGAAACATCAATGTGACCCCGGGAATTAGGAAAGCTGTGGAAGAGAAAATCGGTAAGCTGGATCGTTATTTTAATCCGGATACAGAAGTGATCGTCACGCTGAGCGTGCAAAAAGATAAACAGAAAATCGAGGTAACCATCCCGGTCAAGGGCAATATCATCCGCGCAGAAGAATCCAGCAGTGATATGTATGCCTCAATTGATATGGTAGAAGAGGTCATCGAGCGCCAGCTTAAAAAGTACAAAAACAAACTGATTGATAAAAAGCAGTCTGCACAGGCATTTTCCGATTTCTTTATTCAGGAAGAAACGGATACCGACGAAGATATCCAGATTGTCAAGACCAAGCGGTTTGGGATCAAGCCCATGGACCCGGAGGAAGCGTGCGTGCAGATGGAATTATTAGGACATAATTTTTATGTATTCCTGAATTCCGAGACCGAAGAGGTCAATGTGGTTTATAAACGCAAGGGCCACTCTTACGGATTGATTGAACCTGAATTTTAGAAATTTCAGATCATAACAAAACGCGCCTATAAGGCGCGTTTTGCCGGATCATGAGGATCGCATCAGCTATGTAGACGGCATCCGTGCTTGCAAGTTCACGCATACCGTCCAGGTTTCCCTGATCTATCTGAAGCACCAGCTGAATGCGGGTTGCCCATGCAGGCGCATTCGTCCTGCGCCATGATCGGATTGTGAAAAGCTGTTTTTACTTTTCACTCACAATATAGTATATACCGCCTGCGCTGAAAATGTGCCTTCCAGATATCCGAAAATAGTATTTCCGAAAAAAGGATGGATTCCGCTGGTACTTTTTACCTGTCCTTTGTCCGCTATGCGCGGACAATCTCTTTCACCAAAATCAGGCAGTCTCCCGGCCGCACCGTATCGGAAGCCAGGCTGTTGGTAGTGATAATATTTTCCACCGTGGTATGGAATTTCTTGGCAATCTCCCACAGGGAGTCCCCTTCCTGCACCAGATAGCCTACAATCCCCGGCATCTGCTGCAGTTTTTTGGTATCCAGCGGCGCTGTCTCCGCCCGTTTAATAACCATCTGGTGCACCGGCTGCAATACCAGCATATCCAGCAAAATCACGGCCTTCACCTCTACGGTATCCCCGCCGATCATGGCTGCCGTAAGCTGCTCCATGTCCGTCTCCAAATACCATACGCTGTCTTCCCGGATATCTGGCACCTCCGCCTCATAGTGGAAGGGAAGAAGCTCTGTCACCGACTGCACCGGACGGCTGTCGTCGTCGGTCAGATAAAGAATCCTCACCTCCAGGGCCCCGTCCATGACCAGCGTATTTTCTTTTGTCTCTACCTCATCCAGTTTCACTACGCCGGTGCTGTGGCAGATCTGGAGCGCTCTTGCGCCATTTCCCACGGACACCTTTTCCACAATCTTGCATTTCCCCGTATTTCTTGTCAGGATATGGTCAAAGCAGGCTTCTCCCATTTCCACGTCCAATTCCCGGTTTGTCGCATAGATGTCGCTTAAGATATCCAGCTGCTGTTCTTCATAAAGACGGATATCCAATTCAATCACCGCATCCACGTCCAGTTCCCGCATCTCTCCGTCATAATCCGGTTTTTCTTCAACCCCCTTATGGATCAGGCGCGCCGATATCGCCGGTATCATTTCCTCCACGGCTCCCTGCATCTCCACCTCGCCGGAAAACGGAATGGCCTCTTCCACCCACTGGACCATGGCGCTCTCGCCCTCGCCCTCATAGATCACAAACACCATCAGAGAACCCTCCAGATGGATTTTTCCATCCAGAGGCCGGGTCGTCACGCCAGATAACCGCATCTCCGACCATAAGATTTTATCAATCGCCGGCTTCGTCCCGGACAGGGTAATCTCTTCCTTCAGGCGGTGAGTGTCCTTACGTCTGAGAACAATCGCCGCCACATCGATCGTGCGTTTTAAGGTCTCTACCTGGGGAACTCCGTCTTCCTCATCCTCCACGGCGCCCAGTTCCACTGCCGTCTCTGTGTCAAACAGAGATTCCACCTTGACCTCCAGCGTCACGATCCCCTTGATGCTCAGTTTTCGGGAATTGATGATATCTGCATTCAGGTCTTCGATCTGCCAGCTTACTCCCACATAATCTTTTTCTTCCAGGCCGGGCACATTGATTGTCTCCTCAAAAGGAATCAGACCGCCCAGGGTCTGCAGGCCGCCTTCTTCTTTCCGGTACAGCACATGAAAATCAAGTTTTCCACGGACAGTCACGCGCTCATTCTGATTTTTCACCGGCTCCATCTGAATCTCACCGGTATCCAGAATCACCTGCGCAATGTCGCTCATGGTATCCGGCACAATAAAATCATCATCCAAAGTCACCTGTGTGCTGACCTGATTTTTCCAGCGGTTCATATGTATATTTTGTTTCACCAGTTCCAACATAAAAAGCACCCACCTTACTTTCTATTTTCCTTTTTTATAGAAAGTGTATGTGGATGCTTCCTAAATTATGATTCCATGCTTTTTTATTGCTCATATTCCTCCAGAAAATGATGCCGCACGCCGTCCTTTACATATCCGATGCACGCATCCAGATTCACATTTTCCACACTCTTGAAAATATTGGTTTCAATGTGGGGATTGACCTTCCGGAAACGATCAATCAGTTCCTTCATCTCCTGGCGTTTGGAAGTGTGGACTTCCTCCTCCATCGCCCGCTCCTTTGCAATCCGCTCCGTAAAACGGCATGCGCATTGCAGAAAACGCAGATGATTATATTCCTTCCACGCCAGGATATCGTCTTCCTTCACCAGATACAAAGGGCGGATCAATTCCATGCCTTCAAAATTCGTGCTGTGCAGTTTTGGCATCATGGTATTGATCTGGGCCCCGTAGAGCATACTCATGAGAATCGTCTCAATCACGTCGTCAAAATGATGTCCCAGCGCAATCTTGTTGCATCCCAAGTCCCTGGCATTGGCATACAGGTTTCCCCGGCGCATCCGCGCACAGAGGTAGCAGGGAGACCCGCCGGCGTCCACCACCGTATCAAAAATATCGGACCGGAAGATATGAATGGGAATCCCCATCTGTTTTGCATTTTCCTCAATCAGCTCTCTGTTTGCCGGATGATATCCCGGGTCCATCACAAGGAATTTCAACCCGAATTCCATCTTCCCATGGCGGAGAATCTCCTGCATACATTTCGCCAGCAGCATGGAATCCTTGCCCCCGGAAATACAGACCGCGATATTGTCCCCCTCCTGAATCATGTCGTATTCGTTCAATGCCCGCACAAACGGACGCCAAATCTCCTTGCGGAACCGTTTGATAATGCTTTTTTCGATCTCGCGGCAGCGTTCTTCCATAATTTTTTGTGCCCTCTTTCTTTTGTCGCTGCTTTTACTCCTGAATCTCCGACGTTTTGTCCACAGCTTCTGAATCCTTGGTGTCCCTTTCCCCGCGCAGCCTCTCCAGTTCCTCTTCCAGCTTCAGCACCCGCTCCTCCATCCGCGCATACTGCTCCACGGTCACGGCAGCCGCCATCTGCTTTTTCGGTACCGGGACCCCGTTCACCTTCACCGGCCGGGCCGGAATCCCCACTGCCGTGGTATCACTCTCCAAGGGTTTCAGCAGCACTGCATTCGCCGCAATCGTACAATTGTCCCCCACTTCAAAGGCTCCCAGAATCTTCGCCCCGGCGCCTACCGTCACATTATTTCCCAAAGTAGGGTGACGTTTTCCCTTATTTAATCCCACGCCTCCCAGAGTCACCCCCTGGTAGATTGTGCAGTTATCTCCCACCACCGTGGTCTCACCGATCACCACGCCGCATCCATGGTCAATCAGAATTCCATGTCCCAGCTCTGCCCCCGGATGAATCTCAATCAAAGTCCAAAACCTGGCAATCTGAGAAATCAGCCTCGCGGTAAAAAACATTTTGTGCTTATAAAACCAATGTGCAAAACGATGCCAGATCAGGGCATGAACCCCCTGGTAAAGCAGCAGCACCTCCAACGCGCTTCTCGCCGCCGGGTCTCTCTCCTGAACAGCCTTTACATCCAGCCAAATATCTTTAAAAATCATTCTTATCAACCTCTTTTTCTTTTCTCAGCATTTCTCTTTCAGATATGCATGTTCTTTATCATATCATATGTGAGACAGAAATGACAAGTGTACGAAAAAAAAACGCTGCTTTTCAAGGAGGGGAAGATATGGGCGAAAAATAAGACGGAAGTTTGCAATGTCATCAGTTAAGTGTTTTCTA
>CAMSTY010000042.1 GCA_947063875.1 uncultured bacterium | reverse complement strand
AGGCGACCGGAGAAAGACTGCCTTCGGTCTGGCGGAGAATCATGCCTACCGTGTACTCTTCCGGTTTTCGGGTCAGCATATAGCCTCCCTGAGCGCCTCGGATGCTGCGGACGTATCCGGCACGATGAAGCAAAGTTACGATCTGTTCCAGATACTTGTCAGAGATATCCTGACGGGCGGCTACCTGACTGATCTTTGTGCATTGATCTGGGTTTAAACCAAATTCAATCATCATGCGCAGGGCGTACCGCCCCTTGGTAGAAATTTTCATACTTCCACGCTCCTTATCCGTTGGGTAGGTTCATGTGGCAGCTGACGGCAGGAAAATCTGCCCGAAACGAATCAACAATGCGGTTTCAGTTTCAAAAAATGTGTCACAAAAACGCCGCAGGGGTGATTCGTTACTATTATTATACAAAATAATCAGGCAAAAGTAAATGGGTACTATTGCTGAATAAGAAAGAAAAGGGTATAATTGTTGTAATTCAACGGAAAGTCCTGAAGGTGCGGAAGGGAGAGAACGATATGAGAGATGGATTTTTTCGGGTGGCGGCTGCCACGCCTAAAGTGCAGGTAGCAGACCCTGTGTTTAACCGGGAGCAGATCTGCAGGCTGATAGAGGAAGGGGAAGCAGCGGGAGCAGGATTGATGGTGTTTCCGGAGTTGTGCCTGACGGCTTATACCTGCGGGGACCTGTTTTTGCAGATTCCTCTTCTAAGAAGCGCCAGGGAGGAACTTCAGCAGATAGCAGAGTGCACCAGGGATAAAAATATGCTGGTTTTTGTCGGGCTTCCCTGGGAACATGGCGGCAAGCTTTATAATGCGGCTGCGGCGCTGTCCGGCGGAAAGCTTCTTGGGATTGTACCGAAACTTCATTTGCCGAATTACTCGGAATTTTACGAGCAGCGTCATTTTACAGCGGGTATGGAGGCGCCGGTGATGACGCGTTGGCAGGACGGACAGGTGCCCATGGGGAGCAACCTTTTGTTTACGTGCCGCGAGATTCCCGAACTCGTTGTGGGAGCGGAGATCTGCGAGGACGTTTGGGTTCCTGCCCCGCCGAGTATCCGGCACACGCTGGCAGGCGCCCTGGTGATTGCAAATTGTTCCGCAAGTGACGAGACGGTAGGAAAGGACAGCTATCGCAGGGATCTGGTTTCCGGACAGTCTGCACGGCTGATGTGCGGATATGTGTATGCCAATGCAGGTGAGGGGGAATCTACGCAGGATCTGGTGTTCGGCGGACACAATATCATCGCAGAAAACGGGGCCATGCTGGCAGTGTCGAAGCGGTTTGTGCCGGAGACGATCTATGCCGATCTGGATCTGGAACGGCTGGCAAGCGAGAGGAGACGCGCCAATACGCATCCCAAGCAGCAAAGGGAAGGATACCTGACCGTAGGGTTTTCTCTCGATACAAGCCATATGGAAGAAAAGCAGCGGCAAAAGCTGCTGCGCCGGATTGACAGCCGCCCATTTGTGCCAGGGGATTCTTCGGAACGGAGCCGCCGGTGTGAGGAGATTTTTTCAATACAGGCGATGGGATTGAAAAAAAGGCTTCAGCACACGGGATGCAGCCATGCTGTCCTGGGGATTTCCGGCGGCCTTGATTCCACGCTGGCGCTTCTGGTAACGGCGCGTGCTTTTGACATGCTGGGATTTCCGCGTGAACAGATCCATGCGGTTACCATGCCTTGCTTTGGCACAACGGACCGCACTTATCAGAACGCCTGCTGTATGACCAGGGAACTGGGGGCTTCTCTGAAGGAAGTCGATATCAAAAAGGCGGTGTGCCAGCATTTTGCGGATATCGGCCAGGATCTTTCGCTGCATGATGTGACCTATGAGAACGGACAGGCAAGAGAGAGGACACAGGTTCTGATGGATATCGCCAATCAGGTGAACGGACTGGTGGTAGGCACCGGTGACATGTCGGAACTGGCTCTGGGCTGGGCGACGTATAATGGCGATCATATGTCGATGTACGGAGTCAATGCCTCTGTGCCCAAGACGCTGGTGCGCCATCTGGTGCGCTACTATGCAGACACCTGTGGGGAGGATGCGTTGCAATCCGTGCTTTTTGATGTACTGGATACGCCGGTCAGTCCCGAACTTCTGCCGCCGGAAGACGGCGTGATTGCCCAAAAGACCGAGGATTTGGTGGGCCCCTATGAACTGCACGATTTTTTCCTTTATCATATGCTGAGATTCGGTTATATGCCGTCTAAGATATACCGTATGGCACTGCGTTCTTTTGCGGGGGAATATGACGATGCCGTGATCGAAAAATGGCTGAAAGTATTTTACCGCCGGTTTTTTACCCAGCAGTTTAAGCGTTCCTGCCTGCCGGATGGCCCGAAGGTTGGTTCCGTGGCGGTTTCCCCGAGAGGAGACCTGCGGATGCCGAGCGATGCCGTTTACCGGGTCTGGATGGAGGATTTGGAGCAGATCGGGAAGGGAAGAGAGGCATGATCAGCAGTACGGCCAATAAGCAGGTGAAATATGTCAGCAATTTACTAAAAAAGGCAAAAACCCGGCATGAGGAGAACCTTTTTGTGGCGGAAGGCCTGCGGATGTGTATGGAGATTCCGCCAAAGAGAATCCGCAGCCTCTATATTTCTGAGAGTTTTCAAAAAAATCCTCAGTGCAGGATACTGACAGAGCGCGCGCGGCATGTAGAGACGCTGACCGACACCGTGTTTGCCGCGTTGTCAGATACCCGCACGCCCCAGGGGGTGCTGGCGCTGGCAGAACAGAGCCATTATGCTCTGGAAGATGTGATGGCGGTGGGGAGGGACGGAACCTTGCCGCATCTGTTGGTTTTGGAACATCTTCAGGACCCGGGCAATCTGGGTACTATCCTGAGAGCCGGTGAGGGAGCCGGCCTGACCGGAGTCCTGATGGACAGCAATACGGCGGATATTTACAGTCCTAAGGTAGTACGGGCGACGATGGGATCTCTTTTGAGAGTGCCGTTTGCTTATGTGGAGGATCTGGGAGAGGCCCTGGCGCTGCTGAAAAAGAAAAAAATCCGTGTATATGCCGCACATCTACAGGGCAGCAATGCTTATGACCGGGAGAATTACCGGAAAGCGACAGCGTTTTTGATTGGAAACGAGGCGAACGGGCTGAGTCCGGAGACAGCGGCCGCAGCAGACGTCCGGATTCGGATTCCCATGCTGGGAGAGGTGGAATCCTTGAATGCCGCTGTTGCTGCTTCCGTATTGATGTTTGAGGCAGCGAGGCAGAGGAGGGGATAACGGATGTTCTGGTGGATCTTTGCAGCTTTGCTGGCATTTTTTATCAAAGGCTTGTGCGGCTTTGCCAATACCTTGGTGTTTTCCACGATTTTAAGTTTTGGCAGCAGCAATATCAATATTACGCCGGTGGAACTTCTTCTGGGATTTCCCACCAACCTCATCCTTGCCTGGAAGGAGAGAAAGTCGATTCGCTGGAATCTCTGCCTTCCGTTGATCGCGCTGATTCTGGCAGGAAATATTCCGGGTATTTTCCTGTTAAAGAATACGGATTCCCGGAGCGTGAAGATTTTTTTCGGACTGGTGATCGTGGGAATCGGTGCGGAAATGCTTTTGAGGGAGGTTCATCCTGCGAAAGGGAAAGAGTCCCGGCTGGTACTGATCCTGATCGGTGTTTTTTCCGGTATTTTAAGCGGCATGTACGGGATCGGAGCCATGCTGGCTGCTTATGTGAGCCGGGTGACGAAAGACAGCCATTCTTTCAAGGCAAATATGTGTGCGGTGTTTATTGCAGAAAATCTGTTTCGGATTCCGATGTATATAGCCACGGGAATCCTGACGCCGTTTGCTTTCCGACAGGCAGTTTTGCTGTTTCCTGCGATGCTGATCGGCCTTCTGGCAGGGATGAAAAGCAGCAGCCTCCTGGATGAGAAGATCGTAAAAAAGCTGGTGGTAGTCATGCTCATTTTATCGGGGGCGTCCCTGGTGATCAGTGAGGTTTTAGCAGGATAAGGGGACTGGCGGCAAAAGGATGCGGGCCATGGTACTGCCGGATTGGGCAGAACCATGGCCTGTCAATTTATGTAGTATCCCAAAAGTTCCTTAGAGCAATTTTCAAACACACTTTAGTGTACTGACCCATTTACATTTCGCCAAATGACTTGCCTGAATTTCCATCTGTTGCGTTGTTGTCGGTCAACGATGCCACAGCATCGCCTCCCTCCGCCGCCTTACAGACTGAAAATTCATTCTGCGTCATTTGGCTGATAGTAAATGAGTCAGTACACTAGTGTGTGCTGTCGGATGGTGCCGCCGCTTTGTCAAGCGCACGTTCGATAGCCTGCAGCAATGCCTGGGAAGTGTAGCGGCTTTCTTCCGGGTAGGTCAGGTTTTCGGTAGACTGAGTATCGCAGATCTGATTGGTCAGATTCTGCAGAGACGGTTGTACCAGCGGATACATGGTGGCGACGGAATCACTTAAGGATACCATGGAGATGGAAGTGATGCGTTCAGCGTCTACGGATACTTCCACATTGACTTCCTGGGAGCCAAGCTTCAGCGAAGACGAATAGACACCAGGTATGTAGAGAACCTGATCGGAAGAAACGGGTGCGTCGTTTCCTTTTCCTGGCCGGAACATGATAAAAAGCAGCATGACCAGAAGAATGCCAAGGCCGATGAAGATGGCGGTGTATATGATTTCTTTCATTCGCAGGACGACGATTTTTGTTCTTGCACTCATGGGTTGCCCTCCGGGGGATGTTTGATATAATCTATTCCCAAGAGGATGGATTTATGCTATGATTGGAATATAGTGTGAAAAAGACAGAGTTTACAGGGAGAATGCCATGTCATTACAATTGATCCTGGGTGGTTCCGGTTCCGGGAAAACCAGCCATTTATACGATGCGATTATCCGGTCTTCCGTCGGACATCCCGGGCGGCGGTATTTTATCATTGTGCCGGAGCAGTTTACCATGCAGGCGCAGAAGGACATTGTGGCCAGTCACCCGAATCATGGGACGATGAATATCGATATTGTCAGCTTTCAGAGGCTTGCTTACCGGGTGTTTGAGGAACTGGCCATAGAGAATCTGCAGGTTCTGGACGATATGGGCAAGTCGATGGTGCTGCGGAAAGCGGCGGCGCAGAAACGCCGGGAACTGGTGCTGTTCCAGGGGCATTTCAACCAGGGCGGATTCGTCAATCAGCTTAAGTCCATGTTGTCGGAGTTTTATCAGTACGGTATCACTCCGCAGGTTTTAAGAGAGATGGCAAAGCTGGCAAAAACTCCGCTTTTTCGGCAGAAGCTTTCCGATTTTGCATTGATATTTGAGGAATTTCAGGAATATATTTCCGGGCACTATATTACTACGGAAGAGATCCTGGATGTCCTTTGCCGCGTCCTGCCGCGTTCGGAGATTGTCAGAAACAGTGTGATTGCACTGGATGGCTATACGGGTTTTACGCCGGTGCAGTACCGGCTTCTGGAATTGTGCCTGATTCATGCGCGTCAGGTGATTGTGACCGTGACAGCGGATCGTAATGCGGCTGTTTATGGGACTGCGGGGATGCAGAACCTGTTCTATATGAGCAGCCAGATGGTCAGGCGCCTGACGAAGCTGGCAGAGGAGAATCAGGTAAAGAAACTGGAAGACGTGTGGCTGGAAGGAGCATTTCCCCGCTTTCTGGAGAGCCCGGAACTTGGCTGGATGGAGCGAAACCTGTTCCGCTACCGCAGAAGCTGTTATGAAGGAGAGAATACGGGGAGCCTGGAACTGTATCAGGGGAAGAATCCTTCGGAAGAGATTTCTTATGTCGTACATCGGATACAGGAACTGCTCCGCAGAGAGGGGTTGCGTTACCGGGATCTGGCAGTGGTGACCGGTGATCTGGCAGGATACGGCAAGGAGATTGCTCATCAATTTGGGCAGAATCAGATCCCCTTTTTTATGGATGATAAGAAAAATGTGCTGGATAATCCCATGGTGGAACTGATCCGGGGAGCGTTGGAAGCGATCCAGAGAGATTTCTCTTATGAAAGCGTGTTCCGCTATCTGCGTACCGGCCTGGTGACAAAAGACCAGGAGATGATGGATCGGATGGAAAATTATGTGATTGCCATGGGCATTCGCGGACGGAAAAGATGGAGCGAACGGTGGGAGTGGACATACCGGGAAGCGGCAGACCTGAATCTGGAGCAGCTGAATGAGTTTCGCGACCAGGCGATGGAGCCGCTGCTGATGCTTAGGGAAGCGTTTGGCCAAAAGCCGATCACGGTAGCGGATATGGTCCAGGCAGTGGGGAGGTTTCTGGAGGCATGCCATGTGGAAGAAAAACTGCAGGCATATCAGGAGTATTTTTCTGCGCTGAAGGAATACCGGCTGGCAAAAGAATACGGCCAGGTCTATGGACTGGTGACCGAACTTCTGGTGCGGCTTGCGGATTTGCTGGGAGAGGAGCAGGTGAGCCGGAAAGAGTTTATGGAGATCCTGGATGCTGGTTTTGGGGAGATTTCGGTAGGGGTGATTCCGGCGACTGTGGACCGGGTGGTAGTGGGAGACATTACCCGTACCCGTCTGGCTCATGTGAAAGTGTTGTTTTTTGTGGGGGTTAATGATGGGATTGTGCCGATGAAGAAAGACAGCGGCAGCCTGCTTTCGGATGCGGAACGGGAATTTTTCGGAAAGCATCAGCGGGAACTGGCGCCGACAGCCAGGGAAGACAGCTTCCGGCAGCGGTTTTATCTGTACCTGATGATGACGAAACCGTCAAAGAAGCTGATTCTTTCCTATGTCAATGTGGGGGGGGACGGAAGAAGCCGCAGGCCTTCCTATCTGATCGGGGAGATCCGCAAAATGTTTCCGGCGCTTTTGTGCCAATGCCAGGAAGATGCTGCTTCGGAGGGGATTTATTCCGCGGAAGAAGCCAGGCAGCAGCTGGTGATCGGACTGCGCCGGTATCGCGAAAAGGCAGATAAATCAGCCATGCAGGAGAAAGACGAGGGGATTCTGAAATTTTTAGAGTTGTTCCGCTGGTTTCTACAGTCAGACAGATATGGCAGGGAGGCGCAAAAGCTGGCGGAAGCGGCGTTTGCCTGCTATGAGAACCAGGGAATCGGCCATGCAGTCGCACGTGCCTTGTACGGAAATATTTTAAGCGGAAGCGTGACAAGGCTTGAACAGTATGCCGCCTGCGCGTATGCCCATTTTCTGCAATACGGACTGGAACTGACAGAGAGGCGGCGGTATGAATTGGCGGCGGCAGACATCGGCAATCTGTTTCACGATTCCATTGATTTGTGTTTTCGCAGGATGAAGGAAGAGGGGCGGGACTGGCATACCATCACAGACGAGGAGAGGACCGGACTGGTGAGGGATTGTGTGGGGCAGGTGACAGAGGAGTATGGCAATACGATATTAAAAAGCACCTCGCGCAACGCTTATCTGGCCAGGCGGGTGGAGCATATTACGCAGCGGACCGTATGGGCTCTTCAGCAGCAGATTCAGAGAGGGGATTTTTCGCCGGCGGGGTTTGAGGTGTCTTTTTCGGCGGCAGACAATCTGCAGGCGATGAAGATTCCTTTATCGGCGGACGAGGCGCTGCATCTGAGGGGACGAATCGACCGGTTAGACCAGTGTGAGGACGGCGACAAGGTCTATGTGAAAATTATTGATTATAAGTCCGGAAGCACCAGCTTTGACCTGGCGGCAATTTATTACGGACTGCAGCTGCAGCTGGTGGTCTATATGGATGCGGTGCTGGAGATGACAGAGCGGAAGTATCCCGAAAAGGAGGTAATCCCGGCGGGGATACTCTACTATAATATTTCGGACCCGCTGATAGAGAAAAAAGGACAGCCGGATGAGGAAGAGGTCAATGCCGAGATTTTGCGCCAGCTGCGGATGAACGGACTGATCAACAGTGAACTGGAGGCGATTCGTCATCTGGACCGCAGTGTTGAGAAGGAATCGGACATTATTCCGGTAGTATTGAAAGACGGGGCGGTGCAGGAGGGAAGATCCTCTGTGGCAAACAGGGAGCGTTTTGAACGGCTGCGCCGGTATGTTCACGACAAGGCGGCAGGCATGGGACGGGAGATCCTGGATGGCGAGATCGGGATAGAGCCTTATAAGAGCGGGCTGAGGACTGCCTGTGATTACTGTCCGTATCATGCGGTTTGCGGATTTGACAAAAAGGTTGCCGGTTATGAATACCGGAGATTCAAGGGGAAAAAGGCGGAGGAGATCTGGGAGGAGTTATGTCAGTAAATTGGACGAGAGAGCAAATGCAGGTGATCGAGAGCCGGGGAAGCAACCTGCTGGTCAGCGCTGCGGCCGGAAGCGGAAAGACGGCGGTGCTGGTGGAGCGGATTATCCGTATGGTTACACAAGGGGAGCATCCTCTGGATATTGACCGCCTGCTGGTGATGACGTTTACCAATGCCGCCGCTTCGGAGATGAGGGAGCGGATTGGCGCGGCAATCGAGCAGAAGCTGGATGAACAGCCGGAAAATGAACATTTGCAGATGCAGGCGGCTCTGGTGCATCACGCAAGAATTACGACGATTGACAGCTTTTGCCTGGATTTGATACGCAATCACTTCAATCTGTTGGATTTGGACCCGGCATTCCGGATCGGCGATGAAGGGGAACTGACGTTGCTGCGGGGGGATGTGATGCAGGAACTGCTGGAGGAATATTATACAAATGGCGGCGAGCGGTTTGTGCGGTTTGTGGAAACCTATGCCCGCAAAAAGAGTGATGCGGGGATTGAGGACCTCATTTCGCAGGTATATCTGTTTTCTCAGAGCAATCCGTATCCGGAACAATGGTTTTTACAGTGCCGGGGGGAGTTTGCAGGCATGCGAGAAGACGCCGAAATGGCTGACGCGCCCTGGCTGAAATTTCTGACGGAGGATATTCAAAGACAGGCAGAGGAACTGGCACAGCAATTGACAGAGGCGCTTTTCGTGTGCCGTCAGGATGAGTTTTTGCCGGCCTATGCGCCGATGCTTGAGCAGGATATCAGGCAGATGGAAAAGATCTGCGGGGCAGAGAATTTTCAGGAAATCTACGACAGTGTGTCTGCCGTTTCCTGGACGCGTCTGGCATCTGTGCGGAGCAAGGAGGTGGACCCGGAGAAAAAAGCGCTGGTGACAGACTGCAGGGACCGGGTGAAAAAAGCGGTTTCAAAGATACGGGAGCTGGTCTGTTTTGCGCAGCCGGAGGAGATGGCGCAGGAACTGGCGGCGATGCGGGGGCCGGTGGAGATGCTGCTGGAACTGGCAGAGGAGTTTTCCAGGCGTTATCAGGAAAAAAAGAGGGAACGCAATCTGGTGGATTTTAACGATCTGGAACATGAGGCGTTGAAGGTCCTGATTCGTCAGGAGGACGGAAAGACCATATATACCGAAGCCGCCGACGAGCTGAGCCTTCAGTTTGAAGAAGTGCTGGTGGATGAGTATCAGGACAGCAACCTGGTACAGGAAGCGCTGCTTTCAGCGGTGTCGCAGGAACGGTTCGGCAGACCGAATGTGTTTATGGTGGGGGATGTCAAGCAGAGCATCTATAAGTTCCGTCTGGCGCGGCCGGAGTTGTTTTTGGAGAAGTATCATGCTTATGAACCTTATGACACAGCGCAAAAGACGGATAAGAAGATTGAACTTCATCAGAATTTCCGAAGCCGCGCCGAGGTGCTGGCAGGAATCAATGATGTATTTTACCGGATTATGACAGAGAATCTGGGCAATATCCGTTATACAAAAGAGACGGCACTGCATCCGGGGGCAGTATTTCCAGAGACAGAAGAAGATCTGCCAGAGACCGCTTTTTTGGAACTTCTGGTGATGGATACCGGCACGGAAGCGTTGTCTGGCCTGGAGGAAGAGGCGGCTGATTTTACGGCGAAAGAACTGGAAGCAAAGCTGATTGCCCAAAAGATCCGTGAAATGACAGACCCTAAGAACGGACAGCTGGTGTGGGACAGGAAATTAAACGGAACGGGAGGATACCGCAGAGCGCAGTACCGGGATATGGTGATTTTGCTGCGGAGCCTGTCGGGCTGGACGGAGAATTTCCTTTCTGTGCTGATGAATGAAGGCATTCCGGCATGTGCAGAATCCCGGATGGGATATTTCTCCGCCGCGGAAGTAGAGATTATGCTGAGCCTGCTGGCAGTGATTGACAATCCGATGCAGGATATCCCGCTGACAGCCGTACTCAGGTCCCCGGTAGTGGGAATCACCGATCAGGAACTGGCAAGGCTGATGGCTTTTTGCCGGGGAAACGCAAAAAAGAGGCAGGAGCGGGGGATCTATGCGGCGGTTTTTTGTTTCCTGGAGGAAGAGAGAGAAGAGGAGGATCGGGAATTATGGGAGAAGCTGCACGGCTTTTTTATGCAGCTACGCCGTTTCCGTGCACAGAGCGCCTATTTGCCGATTCATGAACTGATCTACCAGGTCTATGAAGAGACCGGATATTATCATTATGTATCGGCAATGCCGGCGGGAGAGACCCGGAGAGCCAATCTGGATATGCTGGTAGAGAAAGCGTCGGATTATGAGAAAACCAGCTATAAAGGATTGTTTCATTTCATTCGCTATATTGAGAACCTCAAAAAGTTTCATACGGATTTTGGAGAGGCTTCTGTTATCGGAGAAGAGGACGACACCGTGCGGATTATGAGCATCCATAAGAGTAAGGGGTTGGAATTTCCGATTGTGTTTCTTGCCGGGATGGGGAAAAAATTTAACAAGCAGGATACTTACGGAAGGATACTGATTGACCCGGAATTAGGGATTGCCACGGATTATCTGGATCTGGAACGCCGCTTAAAGACGACAACGATCAAAAAGAATGCCCTGCGCCGTAAAATGGAACTGGATAACCTGGGCGAGGAGCTAAGAGTGCTTTATGTGGCTATGACGAGGGCGAAGGAAAAGCTGATAATGACCGGTACCAGCCGCAGCCTGGCAAAGAAAACGGAGAAATATGCGCATGTGCCGTTGGTGGACGGACAGATTCCTTATACCATCCTTTCTTCCGCAGGGTCGTATCTGGACTGGATGCTGATGAGCGTCGGCGATGGCGCCACGCGGGTTCGCCTGACAGAAATCCCTCTGGCCGGAATGGTGGGCGAGGAACTGGTCCGTCAGGTGAAAAATCAAAGTTTTAAGGAGCGGCTGCTGGGACTGGACACAGACCAGGAGTATCAGAAGGAATATCGGGAACTTCTGGTCAGTCATTTGAACTATCAGTATCCATACGAGGCAGATACCAAACTTCATACGAAAATGTCCGTGTCAGAATTAAAAAAGCAGGGGCAGATGGCAGGGGAAGAGGAAAGCGCAAAGCTGGATGGAACGGAAAGCCACCCAGAGGAAACAGTCCAATGGGACCTGCAGTATTTTTTGGAGAAACTGTCCTGGAATAACGGCTGCGGAGCCACCCGGGGAACAGCCTATCATCGGGTGCTGGAACTTCTTCCGTTTGCCCGGATCAGGAGCAAGGAGGATGTGGCAAAATATCTGCAGAATCTTGCCATGCAGGAACGTATGGGGAAGGAAAGCCTGAAATTGATTGACGGTGAGGTGATCTGGCGTTTTCTGCAGTCCGGTCTGGGAAGAAGAATGCGGATTGCCGAGGAGGAAGGCCGGCTTCACAGGGAACAGCAGTTTGTAATCGGTATTCCGGCAAGGGAGATGGAGGCCGGGGATTCCGACGAACTGGTAGTGGTGCAGGGAATTATCGACGCTTACTTGGAGGAAGGCGGGCAGCTGATCTTGATTGATTATAAGACTGACCGGATTTATAATCCGAGACAGCTGGCGGAGCAATATAAGACGCAATTGGATTATTACAGCCGTGCACTGACGCAGATGACCGGAAAAACAGTGAAAGAAAAGGTGATTTACTCGCTTGCGATGCAGCGGGAGGTTGCGGTTGAATGACCTATGTGAGGGTTTCCGAATGGGAGTGGCAGCTCGATTCGCTGGACTGCGTAAAGGAAATTATTTGCACATAGCAATATGGCGACAGAGGGCATAAAAACTCTGTCGCCAATCAGGTATTACCTGTTTTCTTTATACATTGGATTGAGCTTTTTAGGCAAAAAAGGAGCATCCCCCCGCTCGGACACCAGTTCAAAGCCTGCGTTTCGGACACGCTGCTCCAGGCAGCCGCGGCATTCGGCGGCTTCCTCGCCGGTACAGATCTTATTGTCATACAATTCATATTGTTTCCTGTTTCTGAGAGGAGAAAGGTTGGGCATGACCACATTCGCGCCGGCAGCCAGTCCCTTTTCCCGTCCGAGAGGGTCTAAGGTACCCAGGGCAGTAGTGGACGGAAGCAATACCGCAGGCAGCAGAATACGGACGACCGAGAGCAGATAGAGCGTCAACTCTACGCTTCCGGCCGGCTCTTTGGCGAAACGGGTGTCATGGTGCGGGATGAAGGGGCCGATGCCGACCATCTGAGGCTCAAGTTCCTGCAGAAGCAAAAGATCCTCGGCCAGTGTCTGATCGCTTTGCCCGGGACTTCCCACCATCATACCGGCGCCCACCTGATAGCCAAGATCTTTCAGGTCCCAGAGGCATTGCCTGCGGGTTGAAAGACTCATGGAATCCGGGTGAAGCTGCCGGTAGTGAGCCTCATCTGCCGTCTCATGGCGCAGAAGATAACGGTCGGCGCCTGCTTCCCGGAACAACCGATAACTTTCCCGGGGTTTTTCGCCGATGGAAAGCGTCACTGCACAATCCGGATAATGGTATTTGATTTCCCGGATGATGGCGGCGATTTTTTCATCCGTGTAGAACGGATCTTCGCCTCCCTGCAGGACAAAGGTGCGAAATCCCAGGTGGTGCCCTTCCTGGCAGCATTCCAGAATCTCCTCCGGGGCCAGGCGGTAGCGTCTGGCGTTTTGGTTGCCGGCCCGGATGCCGCAATAGTAGCAGTTATTTTTGCAGTAGTTGGTAAATTCAATCAGTCCGCGGGTAAATACTTTGTTCCCGTAATATTTTCTGCGGAGCTTCAGGGCCTCTTCCTTCAGAAGAGCCATGATATCTGAATTTCCAAAATAACCAAGCAGTTCAATGAAATCCTCTTTTGTCATGGCCTGCTGGCAGATTAGCTTTTCTGCCGCGTTTTTAATGCTCATCGGCTCCTCCTTTTTGGCCGTTATGGCGGCTGTCATTTTCCAGAAGCGCGGCGATATCCGGAAACGGGGCCAGGCTGCGTCTCAGAATTCCATTCATATGGGCTATGGCAATCCCGTAATTGGTCATCGGCACCCCCTGGTCGCGGGCACATGCCAGACGGTATTTCATCTCCCGTTCGTTCAGCATGCAGGCGCCACAATGGATGATCAGATCAAACGATGTCAGATCTTCCTCAAAGCCGGTTCCCGAGGTGTACGAAAAGGCCGGTTCCTGTCCCGTAAACGTCCGTATCCATGCCGGAAGCTTTACGGTTCCGATGTCATTGCATTGGCGGTGATGTGTGCAGCCCTCGGAAATCAGAATACGGCTTTGTCCGGGAAGCCTTTCCAGGGCGCGGACCCCAGCTACAGCTTGCTTCAGATCTCCTTTGTAGCGTGCAAAAAGAATGGAGAAGGAAGTCAGCGGGATATCCTCCGGCACAAGAGAGGATACCATGCCGAATGCCTGGCTGTCGGTGATGGCCAGAGCCGGTTTCTGATGCAGCTTTGCCAGGGCAGCCTCCAGCTCCGATTCACGGACCACCAGGGAAAGGCAGCCATGATCCAACAAGGAACGGATTGTCTGCTGCTGGGGGAGGATCAGGCGTCCTTTGGGCGCCGCCTTATCGATCGGGGTGACAAGAATCACTAAGTCTCCCGGTTTTACCAGATTTTCCAGAAGATCCTTATCCTCCCCGTGTGGTTTCATGGCAGCAAGTCGGTCCTTCAACTCTTCGATGCCAACTCCGGTTTTGGCGCTGACATAGACAAAGGAAGGGTCGGCTGCGATGGGAGCGTGCAGGTCTGCTTTGTTGAAAACGACCAGGTGCGCTATCTGCTTATCTTTTAACAATGTCAGCATTTCCTGGTCTTCTTTGGTGATTCCGGTCCCGGCATCCACAACCAGTACGGCAATATCCGTTTTGTTCAGTACCTGCCGGCTTTTTTTGATCCGTAATTGGCCAAGTTCCCCTTCGTCGTCAATCCCTGGAGTATCGATCATCATAACAGGCCCCAGAGGCAGAAGTTCCATAGTCTTGTAGACCGGATCGGTGGTGGTACCTTTGACATCGGAGACGACAGCCAGTTCCTGTCCGGTGACGGCATTCATCAGGCTGGATTTCCCAGCATTGCGCCGCCCGAAGAATCCGATATGGATGCGTTGGGCGGCCGGTGTTTCATTCAAAGCCATAAAATAATCCTCTCATTAAAAATTAAACAGCAAGATCCACATAGCGGCCTTTTTCCACGGGTTTTTCTTCCGTGACCGGAGCACTGCGGAAGGTAGTGCGGGTCGTTCCGCCGGACATATAGACCCTGCCGCATTCGGGACAGACGCTGGTGCGGTAGCTGACGGATTGGGAAACGATTTCCTGATCTTCTTTTTGTGCCTTTACCCGGGCGTGAGCCACATGCTCGGCCTCGTGGGCACGAATGGCAAAGGCGGCTCTTTCCGGACTGACGCGGGTGGGGGCCTTGAAGGATACGCCGGGATCGTTGGAGCCATCCTGATATTTGCGGTTCTTGCAGGTTTCACATTCGTACGTGTCGCGATCCGGCTGTCCGGGGACTGCAGGATTGCTTTCTGGCCCCTGTACATTCTCCTGGCCGGAAATTCCGGCCGGCCCGGGAACCATCGCCTGTGCGGACAGGACTGAGGCCGCGGGATTATTGGCAGTCCTCATGGAAAAAGCAGAGGAAGAAGAAAAGGAAGGGGAGTCGAGTGCGGATAAGTAGGACATCATAACTGCCTCCTTTTAAAACTTTTTTAAAGATGTTCTAAAAAGAGCAGACCATTTTGCAGTCTGCTCTTCCTGAAATTATACCATCTGGTGTTTTGCTACATAAACAGGGAAGCTGTCGCTGCCTTTGATTTCCTTACCGGCGGTGAAGGTAACATTCTTGTCAGAGATAATATATTCAAGACTTGCGCCTTCCTCCACAACAGTATCCTGCATCAACACGCAGTTTTTCACCTTTGCGCCTTTGGCAATCTTTACGCCTCTGAACAGCACGCAGTTTTCGACCTCGCCCTCGATGACACAGCCGTCAGCGACCATGATATTCTTCACTTTGGCGCCGCCGATATAGCGGGTCGGGTTGTCGTCGCGGATCTTGGTATAGATGGAATCCCTGGCGAACAGACCATCCAGGTTAGCCTCATCTAAAAGTTTCATATTCTCGTCAAAGTAACTCTTCAGGTCACAGATACGCGCCAGATAGCCGTCAAACTTGTAGGCCTGTACGTTCAGCTTGTCAAGCTGCGGAGCCAGAATATCCCTCTCAAAGTAGGAATGGCCGTGCAGATAAGCGGCGCTGATCTGGTCAATCAGCAGTTCCCGGTCTATGATATAGATATTCATGGAAAAGTTCTGAACGCCGCTTTCCTTGGAACAGATGTCCAGTTTCACGACCCGTCCGTCTTCAATGTCGAAGGAATAGTACATATTGGTGCCGATATCGTTCTTTTTCATGGCGCTTGCCGGAAGTTCCTCTTCACTGTAGGCTACGGTTACATCCGCGCCGCTGGCAATATGCGCATCCATAAATGCCTTGAAATCAAAGTTTACGGCGATATTGGCATCTGCCATCACCACATATTTTTCCCGTTGTGATTTTAAAAATTCAAGGATGCTTGCCACCGCTTCTACACGGCCGGTATACATCTTGATATTTTTCTGCGCGAACGGAGGAACAATGTTCAGTCCGCCGTTTTTGCGGGTCAGATCCCATTCGCGGCCCGCTCCCAGGTGATCCATCAGGGAGTGGTAGTTCTTGCGGACAATCAGGGAAATGTTGCCGATGCCGCTGTTTACCATGCTGGAAAGGATAAAGTCTACCATCCGGTAACGGCCTGCAAAGGGGATGGAAGCCATCAAACGCTCGCTGACCAGTTCCGGGATCAGGCTGTCATAGGTGTTTGGGAAAATGATGCCCAGAGCATCTGCGTTAGAATTTACCATTGTTCTTCACCGCCTTTCACATTGCTGTTGACCATAGCATTGGGACCAATCTTAGCGCCGTCACCGATATATACGCCGGAACCGACAGTGGCAACCCCCTTTTCGCCGTCCGCAGGCATAGCGCCGACTACGGCCTTCTCACCAATCACTACATTTTCTGCTATGATGCAGTGCTTTACGGAAGCGCCTGCCTTAATGGTAGTGCCGCCCATGATAACCGCATCCTCAACCTCGGCACCCGGTTCCACGGTGACGCCGGCGAACAGAATGGAATGTTTTACATCGCCGGAAATCCGGCATCCATCCGTGATCATGCAGTTTTCCACAACTGCTTCGTCGCTGATCCGGTGACCGGTCATACCACTGTTGCGGCTGAAGATCTTCCAGTTCTCGTCGAACAGGTTGATGCCGCTGTGCTCCGGGTCCAGAACTTCCATATTGGCTTCCCAGAGAGAGGAGATCGTCCCCACGTCTTTCCAGTAGCCGCTGAAATGATAGGCATACATCTGGCGGCCGTCGCGAAGCAGGTTGGGAATGATGTTGTTGCCGAAGTCGTTCTCGGAATTGGGATCGGCTTCGTCCTCGATCAGATATTTTTTCAGTACGTCCCAGTTGAAAATATAGATGCCCATGGAAGCCAGGTTTGACTTGGGGTTTTTGGGTTTCTCCTGGAATTCTGTGATTTTGTCATTATCGTCGGCGACCATCAGGCCGAAACGGGAAGCCTCGTCCCACGGCACCTCCATGACTGCCACGCTGAATTCAGCGCCCTTCTCCTTGTGGAAACGCAGGAAATCGCTGTAGTCCTGCTTGCAGATCTGATCGCCGGACAGGATGATCACATACTGCGGATTGTAACGCTCGATAAATGAAATGTTCTGATAGATGGCATTGGCGGTTCCCTTATACCAGTCGGAGCCGGAAGCCTGCTGATAAGGAGGCAGTACATGAACGCCACCATGCAGACGGTCCAGATCCCACGGCTGCCCATTGCCGATATATTCATTCAGAACCAAAGGCTGATACTGGGTCAGAATACCCACGGTATCAATGCCGGAGTTGATGCAGTTTGACAGCGGAAAGTCGATGATCCGATATTTGCCGCCGAAAGGAACTGCAGGTTTTGCCAGTTTCTGGGTCAGCGCATACAAACGCGAACCTTGTCCGCCGGCAAGAAGCATTGCAATCATTTCTTTTGCCATATTAATCTCCCCCTGATTATTTGATTGGTGAAGGGTTACAAGAACCAGGCCGGCAGGGCAGCCTGCCTGCTTTTTGTATCCTCGCCGGCCGGAGAAGCCTGTAGGGCAGGATTTCCGGCTGTAATATTCAAATTGTACCACAAAACAGAAAAAACGGGTAGTGTTTTTGGGTAAAAAAATAATATTTTGCGTTTTTTTCGCGAGGGGAGGGAAGCATTCAGCGGTGCTCTAAAAATTGCTGCAAAATCCCGGCGGCATCAGCCGCCAAATCAGCGCAGGGCCGTTTCTGGTAATATTCCGAAGTGCGGGCGGATGGGGAGGGGGAGTCGGAATGGTGATCCAGTCCCAGAAGATCCCGGCAGAGGATACTTTTGTTATGTTCCCGGAAGGTATCGGCCAGCTGCTGCACCTGCTCATAAAGGGCTTTTTTCCCGGCCTGGTCTTCGGGGCTGTCATAGCCTTTAAGAAGGCCGAGGACCAAAAACATCCCGCTGACTGTCCCGCAGACTTCACGCAGCCTTCCCATGCCGCCCCCGAAGGAAGATGCCATGCGGGCGGCATATTCTTTTTCCAGCCCCAGTTCCTCGCAGAAGGCCAGGACAACGGACTGGGCACAGTTGTAGCCGGAAAGGAAATAAGATTTTGCCAGTTCTTTATGGTTTTTCATTTTAGAAATACTCCTTTGCTTTTTGCCTGGAATCATATAAAATAATTATAGAAGAAGTTGTTGGCTATGTCCAGAGAAAAGTCAGGAGGACAGATCATATGGCAGAACAGAAAAAACAGGCAGAAAAAGTAGTTCATGAATTTGGTCCGTGGTTTGATGGGAATTGCAGGATTCTGGTATTGGGGACGATTCCTTCCCCCAAGTCCAGGGAGCAGGGGTTTTATTACGGGCATCCAAGAAACCGTTTTTGGAAGATCGTGTCTTTGGTATTCGGGGAGAAGGAGCCGGTGACGGTTGAAGAAAAAAAGAGGTTTGCCTTGCGCAACCACATGGCTTTGTGGGATGTGCTGGCAAGCTGTGTGATCCATGGGGCGGAGGATGCCAGCATACGGGAACCGGTGAGCAATGATATGAATGTGATTTTAAAGCATGCCGATATCCAGGCGATCTTTACCACAGGGAGCAAGGCGGCAGCCTTGTACCGGAAGTATTGCGAGCCGGTCTGCCACCGGCCATGTATTGCACTGCCGTCTACCAGTCCGGCCAACTTCCGGATGAAGGAGGAAGCGCTGCTGGAACGCTACCAGATTTTGGCAGAAAGGGCGTTTTTCTTAAAACAGTAGCATTTTTCCTGAACTGGTGGTAGAATGAAGGAAGTTTCAAAAAAGGAGACATTGGGGATGGGTAACAGGAATTTTTGGATTTTACTGCTTCTTTTACTGACGGGAATCGTGCTGGGAGGCTTTCTGGGCAGCCTGGCAGAGGGTGTCTCCTGGCTGTCCTGGCTGAATTTCGGACAGTCGTTTGGCTTGGATGAACCTCTGGTTCTGAATCTGGGGGTATTGGTGATTACCTTTGGCCTGTCCATGAAAATTTCGATGGCGGGTATTTTGGGCGTGGCAGTGGCGTTGCTGATTTACCGATATATATGATGCTTACGGAGCATATGGCAGATTAAGGCGTGCAGGAAGGAGATGAGAACCTTAGAGGACCAGATTTGTGATATCCCGTAACATAAAAGATCTGTACAGATGAAGGCGCAGGCAAAAGAACAGAAAGGGGATAAAACTATGAGTTTGGAAAAGATGTTTCACTTGAAAGAAAGGCATACGGATGCAAGGACAGAGATCCTTGCCGGTATCACCACTTTTATGACAATGGCCTATATCCTTGCGGTCAATCCCAATATCCTGCAAGACGCGGGTATGGACAGCGGGGCGGTGTTTACGGCAACGGCGTTGGCTTCCATGATTGCGACGCTTCTGATGGCGTTCTTTGCCAACTATCCGTTTGTGCTGGCTCCCGGCATGGGGCTTAACGCGTATTTTGCTTACACGGTAGTGCTGCAGATGGGGTATTCCTGGCAGACGGCGCTGGCGGCTGTTTTTATCGAAGGCCTTATTTTTATCGTCCTTTCGCTCACGAATGTGCGGGAAGCTATTTTTAATGCCATTCCTATGAATCTGAAACATGCTGTTTCCGTGGGGATTGGCATTTTTATCGCCTTTATCGGCATGCAGAACGCAAAAATTGTGGTGGACAGCGCTACCTTGGTATCCCTGTATTCTTTTAAAGGCTCCGTGGAAGCGGGGACCTTTTCTGGTGAAGGCATTACCGTGCTGCTGGCGCTGATCGGGATTTTGATTACCGGCATTCTTCTGATTAAGAAAGTCAGAGGAAATATCCTCTGGGGGATTTTGATTACCTGGGGACTTGGGATTGCCTGTCAGCTGACAGGACTGTATCAGGTCAATCCAGATATGGGGTGTTTCAGCCTGCTGCCTGACTTTTCGGACGGGATTTCTGTTCCGAGCCTGGCTCCGACCCTTTTTCAGCTGGATTTCAAAGGGGTTCTTACCTTGGATTTCTTTGTAGTGATGTTCGCATTTCTGTTTGTGGATTTATTTGATACCCTGGGGACGCTGATCGGTGTGGCGTCCAAGGCGGACATGCTGGATGAAGACGGGCGGCTTCCGCGCATCCGCGGGGCTTTGATGGCTGACGCCGTCGGTACATCGATCGGCGCGGTGCTTGGCACCTCAACCACGACGACCTTTGTAGAAAGCGCTTCCGGCGTGGCGGAGGGAGGGAGAACAGGGCTTACCGCAGTGACAGCCGCGATATTATTCGGGCTTTCGCTGTTTTTGTCTCCGGTTTTTCTGGCCATTCCTTCTTTTGCAACGGCTCCGGCATTGGTGGTGGTGGGCTTTTTGATGATGACTTCCATTACCAAAATTGATTTTACGGATTATACGGAGGCAATCCCTGCCTATATTGCCATTATCGCCATGCCGTTTATGTATAGTATATCCGAAGGCATTGCCATGGGAGTGATCTCTTATGTGGTTGTGAATCTGGCTGCCCGGGATAAGGAAAAAAAGAAAATCAGTCCGTTGATGTATGTATTGGCAATCTTGTTTGTGGTGAAGTATACCATGCTGTAATATTTGTGGGAATTTCTGCTTCTATTATTCCAAGGCAGGACAAAACAGAACGAAAAATGAACACACAGAGGTGAAAAAATGGAATCGCAAAATAAGGTCAAAGCAGCATATGAGATGGATATGTGCAGCGGGCCTCTCTTTTCAAAATTAGTGGTATTTGCAGTGCCGCTGATGCTGTCCGGAATTTTACAGCTGCTGTTTAATGCTGCCGATATCATCGTGGTAGGCCGCTATGCAGGGAGCGAGTCCCTGGCAGCAGTAGGGTCTACCAGTTCGCTGATCAATCTGCTGGTCAATGTGTTTATCGGACTCTCGGTGGGAGCCAATGTGCTGGTGGCTCAATACTATGGGGCGCGCAGGCAGAAGGATCTGGAGGATACGGTGCACACGGCGATGGCGTTGTCCGTGATAGGCGGCCTGATTCTGATTGTGGTGGGAGTTTTGCTGGCAGATCCTTTGCTGAGGCTGATGAAAACGCCGGATGACGTGCTGTCATTAGCAGTGCTTTATATGCGGATTTTTTTCGTGGGAATGCCGGCAACGTTGGCTTATAACTTTGGAAGCGCAATTCTGAGGGCGGCGGGAGATACCCGCAGGCCGCTTTATTATCTGCTTTTCGCCGGGGTTATCAATGTGCTGCTGAACCTGTTTTTTGTGATCCGCATGAATATGGGAGTGGCAGGCGTGGCCTTGGCCACGGTGGTCTCCCAGTGTATCTCGGCGGTGTTGATTGTCCGGTGCCTGATGGTTTCGGATGCTCCTTATCGTTTGCGGCTTAGCCGTTTAAAACTGATAAAAGAAAAAGTGGCGGCGATTGCCAGGATCGGTCTTCCGGCCGGACTGCAGGGAGCGATTTTTTCCATATCCAATGTATTGATTCAGTCATCGGTGAATGCCTTTGGTTCGGTGGCAATGGCAGGCAACACGGCTGCCGCCAATATAGAAGGGTTTGTCTATACTTCTATGAACGCGGTATATCAGACTGCCCTAAGTTTTACCAGTCAGAATTATGGAGCGAAGAATTTTAAAAGAATGACAAAGATCGAGTGGTATTGCCAGGGGATTGTAATCGTGGTAGGACTTGTGATGGGAATCGGAGCCGTGTTTTTGGGACCGCAGCTTCTCGACATCTATTCCTCGGATATGAGAGTGATTCAGTATGGCATGAACCGGCTGCGTCTGGTATGCGCGCCCTATTTCCTATGTGGAATGATGGAGGTTATGGTGGGGGCCTTGCGCGGGGTCGGCTGTTCTCTTCTGCCGATGTTTGTGTCGTTGACCGGAGCCTGTGCATTTCGGGTGGTTTGGATTTTTACGGTCTTTGCTGTAAGACGTACGCTGCCTGTCTTATATATTTCTTATCCCGTGTCCTGGGCTGTTACATTTTTGGCGCATACCATCTGCTATCTGGAGATTCGGAGACGGATGGCCAGGAAAGAGGGGGATCAGGCATGAATTTTAAAGAAAGATGTATACTGTTACTGGACGAGGAACATATGTTCGAGAACTCCGGGCATCGGACGCGTTTTAAGGAATTGCTGGATTGCTATGGGGATTATCCGTTTTTTAGCAGAGGATTATGTAAATGTATGTACTTATCGGCATGGGATGAAGAGCATTTTGCTGTTATGCTGGAGGTGCTGACAGGACTGACGCTTGGAAAGGAACGGGATACCGGGGAGATGCGGATGCAGGGAGAGAACCTGGCGAGGGAATCTGCCGGCGGGGAGTATTATGTGTTTCAGCTGTCCAATGCGTTTTTGGACGGCCGGGAATTCCACCTGGAAGAGGACGCCAAGGTGGAACCGGAGTATCAGTATATTATCCAGCGGGCGCTCAGGGCGGAGGAACTGATCGAAAAGGCTTCGTGCTGATCAGCTGTTTTTGCCGGATTGTCCGGCAACGGCGGACAGCCAGTGGATCATTGACGCACCGGCCAGAATGGTGAACAGATAAAGCAGGTTTGCCGGCCAGATGCCAAGACGCAGAGACAGATCATGGAAGACGGGCTGTGAACTGGGGGCGTAAGGAGTGATGTAGAACATATCCGCCCTCCCCCGTCCCGGAGGCAGTGCGTTGATGACGGTGGCGATGCAGCAGAAAACAAGGAAGCAGAAAGCCGCGTCGAAAAAGCCGCGGCGGCTTGCGTCAAAGCGGCCGTTTATGCAGATAAAAAGACCGATCAGAATCAGCAGGCAATGCCAGAGGTACCCATGGAGCGTCAGCGTCCAGTGAATATGGCAGAAACCCTCCGGGACAATCAGTGCGGCGGCGCCGCCTAACAGGTTGAAGTCCAGCATAAAGGTGCAGAGGGCGTTTTTGAGGCGTCCGGAGGGCATAAACGGAATCGCCAGACACAGATACATAGGCAGGCTGCACAGCTGGAAGGGGAAAAACCACCAGTCATAATGCCGGTGATTGATAAAATAGAACAAAAACAGCTGCTTGTAAAGTTCCGTGGCGCAAAGAAAGATGCCGCAGGCAAGCAGGATGTTGTTAAAAGCCGTTTCCGACAGGGAACATAGTCTGGATAAAATCAGTTTCATCATAATGAGATAGTATATCATTTTTATAAGAAAAGCACAAGGAAGGAAGTCGGAATGGAAGAACGAAGGCAGGAACTGAGAAGACTGGAAAAAGAGGAGATTGCCAAAGTCTATGAGTCGCAGATGTGCAGGGATTTCCCGAAAAGCGAGTTGAAGCCTCTGTCGGCGATTTTCCATATGTGGGAGCATGGAATGTATGACTGCCTGGGATTTTACGAGGAAGGGCAGATGACGGCTTATGCGTTTTCGGTGACGGATTCGCAGCGGGGATACCTTTTGCTTGACTATCTGGCGGTATGTGAGAATTGCCGTGGAGGCGGCCACGGGAGCAGCTGCCTTAAGGCGATGAAAGGCTTTTATGGGAATGAGAAGGGGATTCTTCTGGAATGCGAGAGTCCCCAAAAAGCAGAAACGGAAGCGGAAGCCGAGACGTGCAGAAGGCGTATCCGATTCTACGAGAGAAGCGGATGCAGGCAGACCAAGGTCAGATCAAAGCTGTTTGGCGTTGATTTTGATATTTTGTATCTGCCTTTGACAGAGCCAGAGGCAGATGTGGCAGGGGAACTGACATGGCTTTATCGGAGGATGCTGCCGGGGCAGATGTATGATAAATATGTGCAGATCACCATCTGCCGGTGAATGTTTTCAGAACAGAGGGAAGGGAAGAGCCGGGAATTGGGACTTGCCAGGAGTGCCGGCTTTCGCTATAATGAAGGATAGTTGTGCGCAGAAGAAGAGATCGACTGCATATGACAGAGAGAAGAATCATGCCGGAGGGATGTTATGATACGATTGGAACGAACCAGTGTGATGAATCTGGAGAATGCCATGCGGGGAGCAAGAAATCCTCTTAACAGCTGGGGCCGGATGGACAGCGGCTATGACGGGGATGGCTGTTATGTCCTGGGACCAAATGACCTGGATTTGGCGGGCCGCCTGCGCAGGGCCGGAAGTGACCACCGCAAATTTATCCGACAGATTTTTGTATCGGTAGACATCACGGCGCCTATCTATTGGTGGAAGGAATACGATACGTATAAGGTGGCTACGGTGGCTAACTCTACCAGTACCATGCATCGGATTCATAAAAAGGTTTTTGAACTGGAAGATTTCAGCTGCGATCAGATGACCAAAGAGACGCGGGAATTTATGGAAACAGTGGTGGCGCGGCTGGAGGAGATCCGGCAGCGGTATCTGGAGACGAAGAGCAAGGAGGACTGGTATGATTTGATCCAGCTTCTGCCCTCCAGCTATAACCAGATGCGGACCTGCACTTTGAATTATGAGACCCTGGTCAACATTTATTATGCCAGAAAAGATCATAAACTGAACGAATGGCATGTTTTCTGTGACTGGGTAAGGACACTGCCTTATGCCAGAACGTTGATTTTGGGCGAGGAGGAAGAAGCGGGGAGTCCGTCTACTGCGGACAGAACATAATACAGAAAACGATACGGAAAACAGGAGGTTGGAAATGTACCGGATATTAGAGGCCAGAGAACTGGCAGAAAAGATTTTCCTGATGGAGGTAGAGGCGCCCCGGGTTGCAAAAGCCTGCCAGCCGGGGGAATTTGTCATTGTGAAAATGGATGAAAAGGGAGAACGGATTCCGCTGACCATCTGTGATTATAACCGGGAGTCGGGGACCGTGACGATCGTGTTTCAGATCGTGGGCGCCTCGACGAAGCGGATGGCAGAACTGAAGGAGGGAGATGCGTTCCAGGACTTTGTGGGGCCGCTGGGACGGCCTTCCGATTTTGTGTCGGAAGATTTTGAGAAGGTAAGGGGCAGAAGATATCTGTTTGTGGCGGGCGGAGTCGGCACGGCTCCGGTGTATCCGCAGGTGAAATGGATGAGGGCGCACGGAATAGAAGCGGATGTGATCGTGGGCGCGAAGACAAAAGACCTGCTGATCCTGGAAGAGGAGATGGAAAAAGTGGCGGGGAACCTTTACATAACCACGGATGACGGCTCTTACAAAAGAAAAGGCATGGTGACGGAGGTTATCCGGGATCTGGTGGAGAATCAGGGAAAGCATTACGATATCTGCGTGGCGATCGGACCGATGATCATGATGAAGTTTGTCTGCCTGCTGACGAAGGAGCTGCAGCTGCCGACGATTGTCAGCATGAACCCGGTGATGGTTGACGGCACCGGGATGTGCGGCGCCTGCCGCCTGAGCGTAGGCAAAGAGGTGAAATTTGCCTGTGTGGACGGACCGGAATTTGACGGCCATCTGGTGGATTTTGATGAGGCGATGAAGCGGCAGCGGATTTATAAAACTGAGGAAGGCCGTGCCATGCTGCGTATGCAGGAGGGAGCGACTCATCATGGCGGCTGTGGGAATTGCGGCTGATGCCGGATGAAAAACCGACAAACGTTCAAGAGAATGACTGAATAGGCGACGGAGGAAAACGATCATGGATATATTAAAGAAAGTGCCGGTGCGGGAGCAGGATGCCAAGGTCCGGGCGACAAATTTTGAAGAGGTCTGTTACGGATATAATGTCCGGGAGGCGCAGGAGGAAGCGGCCCGGTGCCTGAAATGTAAAAATGCCAAATGTATGGGAGGCTGTCCGGTGTCGATCGATATCCCCGGTTTTATCCGTGAGGTGGAAGCCGGAGACTTTGAGGCGGCGGCCAATGTGATTGCCGAGGCTTCGGCGCTGCCGGCTGTATGCGGCCGTGTATGTCCGCAGGAGTCCCAGTGTGAGGGGAAATGTATCCGCGGAATCAAAGGAGAACCGATTTCCATCGGCAAGCTGGAGCGTTTTGTGGCGGACTGGTCCAGGGAAAACGGCTTTGTGCCGAAAGTGGCCGCCCAAAAGAACGGACGGCGGGTGGCAGTGGTGGGTTCCGGCCCGGCCGGCCTGACCTGTGCGGGCGACCTGGCAAAGCTGGGGTACGATGTGACGATATTTGAAGCGTTGCATGAGCCGGGCGGGGTATTGACTTATGGAATTCCGGAGTTTCGTCTTCCGAAAGAAACGGTGGTTCGGACCGAGATCGAAAATGTGAAAAAGCTGGGCGTAAGGATAGAAACCGACGTGATTATCGGCAAATCCGTGACGATCGACGAATTGATGGAAGAGGAAGGCTATGAGGCCGTGTTTATCGGCTCCGGAGCCGGACTTCCGAAATTTATGGGGATTCCCGGCGAGAATGCCAACGGGGTGTTCTCTGCCAACGAATACCTGACCCGCAGCAATTTGATGAAGGCCTTCCGGGATGATTATGACACTCCGATTGTGGCGGGCAGCAAGGTGGCTGTGGTTGGCGGCGGCAATGTAGCCATGGATGCCGCCCGTACGGCGCTGCGCCTCGGAGCCAGGGTATATATCGTGTACCGCCGCAGTGAGGCAGAACTTCCGGCACGGGTGGAAGAAGTGCATCACGCGAAAGAGGAAGGCGTGGAATTTCATCTGCTTACGAACCCGGTTGAGATTCTGACCGACGAGAAAGGCTGGGTGACCGGCATGATCGTCCGGAAGATGGAATTGGGAGAGCCGGATGAGTCCGGAAGAAGGCGTCCGGTGGAGGTGCCGGGGTCCGATTACACGATCGAGGTAGATACGGTGATTATGTCCCTGGGAACTTCTCCCAATCCGCTGATCTCTTCTACCACCGAAGGCCTGGAAATAAACCGCCGCAAATGTATTGTGGCAGAGGCCCAAAACGGGCAGACTTCCCGGCCGGGGGTATTTGCCGGCGGGGATGCAGTGACCGGAGCGGCAACCGTGATTCTGGCCATGGAGGCAGGAAAACATGGAGCAAAAGGAATTCACGAATACTTGAGCGGGAAAAGCTGTTAGGAAACCAGTCCCCGGATGCGGAGGGAACCTCAAAGAGTGAGATTCCCTCTCTTTTTTACCTTCCGTGTGTTTCTTTGCCTGCGGAGGGTATTGTTATGAATGGAGGCATGACGGTCCGGATGGCCGGACTGAGAAATAAGGAAAGGCAAAGCAGATAAGATGAAACGTCATATCGATTTACTGCATGGAAAGATTCTGCGCTCCCTGACAGGACTGGCGCTGCCGATTATGGCGACTTCACTGGTACAGACGGCATATAACCTGACAGATATGGCGTGGATCGGCCGGGTCGGGAGCGCGGCGGTGGCAGCAGTGGGCGCCGCCGGAATGTATACGTGGCTTTCTACGGGGATTGTAACCCTGGCGCGGATGGGCGGCCAGGTCAAGGTAGCGCACAGCCTGGGAGAAGGGGAACAAAAAGAGGCCGTTGAGTACGGCAGGGGGGCAATCCAGCTGGCGATTGCGCTGGCGCTGGTTTTTGCCCTGACCGCCAATCTGTTTGCCGGAAGGATGATTGGCTTTTTTGGCCTGAGCAGCGATAAAATCGTCGGTGATGCCAGGATTTATCTGAGAATTACCTGCGGCCTGATCTTGTTTTCTTTTTTAAATCAGACTCTGACAGGGTTATTTACGGCAATCGGTGACAGCCAGACCCCGTTTCTGGCCAATTGCACCGGGTTGGTCATGAATATGATACTGGACCCGGTTTTGATCTTCGGCCTTGGTCCGTTTCCCCGGATGGAGGCGGCAGGTGCGGCGGTGGCAACCGTGACGGCACAGCTGGCGGTGACGTTGGTTCTCATACACAGGGCGTCCTGCGATACGGTATTGTTTGACAAAATCCATTTACGGCACCGGACAGCAGGTAAATATTTTCGTGCGATTTTGAGGCTGGGGGTGCCATCCTCCCTGCAGAGCATGCTTTATTCGGCGATTTCCATGGTACTGACAAGGATGGTTGCTTCCTGGGGAGACGCTGCGGTGGCTGTTCAGAGGGTGGGCGGACAGGTGGAGTGCATCTCCTGGATGACAGCAGAAGGGTTCGGCTCTGCCATGAATGCCTTTACCGGGCAAAATTATGGGGCCAGATTTTATGATCGGGTAAAAAAAGGATATGGCATTGCGCTGGCGGTGATTGGCCTGTGGGGGATATTCACTTCCTCACTGCTGGTTTTTGGGGCGGAACCGATCTTCAGGCTTTTTATCCAGGAGGAGCAGGTAGTGCCAATCGGGGTCCATTATCTGGTGATTTTGGGAATCGGCCAGATGCCGATGTGCGAGGAACTTCTGACCGTGGGAGCGCTGCAGGGCCTGGGCAAGACCTTGTCCTGTTCCGTAATCACCATCGTGTTGACGGCAGCCAGGATTCCCCTCGCTGTTGCATTGACAGGCACCGGCCTGGGATTGGACGGCATTTGGTGGGCGCTTACGGTAACCAGCATAGCCAAAGGGCTGATCTTTGTAATGTATTATCTGTGGATATTGAAAGGCCTGCCAGGAAAAGAAAACGCAGGGGGAAGGCAGAGGTAAGGAGGAAGGATTGTGGCGAAAACAATGACAAAAGAAGAAAAATTCAAACAAATGATAGAGACGCCAGTGAACCGGCTGATTCCAAGGCTGGCCGTCCCTACCATCATCAGTATGCTGGTGACATCTATTTATAATATGGCGGATACCTTTTTTGTCAGTCAGATCGGAACCAGTGCATCGGGAGCCGTGGGCGTGATATTTTCAGCCATGGCGATGATTCAGGCGGTGGGTTTTACCCTGGGGATGGGCAGCGGCAATAACATTTCCCGTGCCCTGGGGAACCGGGAGGAAGAGCGGGCCAGCGTGTTCGCGGCGACAGCTTTCTTTACGGCCGGGATTATCGGAATGCTGTTTTTGCTGTTTGGAATGTTGTTTTCCCGGCAGATGGTATATTTGCTGGGGGCGACGGAGACGATTGCGCCTTATGCCCAGGATTATGCGAGGTATATCCTGATTGCGGCGCCGTTTATGATGTGTTCGTTTGTGATGAACAATATTCTGCGCGCGCAGGGGAGCGCCATGCTGGCGATGGTGGGAATCACGACCGGAGGTATCCTGAATATGATTCTGGACCCGATCCTGATCTTTGGCTTTCGGATGGGGATCTCTGGCGCGGCGATTGCGACGATGGTCAGCCAGATGATCAGCTTTTCCATTTTGCTGTATCAGTGCAATACCCATGGAGATTGTATTAAGATTCAGATTTCCCGTTTTCGCCCGAATTTGAAAATGTACGGGGAAATTCTTCATGCCGGCCTTCCTTCTTTTTGCCGGCAGGGGTTGGCCAGCGCGGCGGCAGTCGTGCTGAACTTTGCAGCCGGTCCTTACGGTGACGCGGCGATTGCGGCCATGTCGATCGTGACCCGCTTTATGATGTTTATCAATTCCAGCCTGATCGGCTTTGGACAGGGATTTCAGCCGGTGTGCGGCTTTAATTTCGGCGCCAGGCGTTACGACCGGGTACTGGAGGCGTACTGGTTCTGTGTGAAAGTGGCAGTGATTATGCTGACCGTCTTTGGGGTGGTGGCATTCCTCCTCAGCCGTCCGATTATCACGGCATTCCGGAGGGAGGATCTGCAGGTGATTGAGATCGGTACGCTGGCTTTGCGTCTGCAGCTTCTGACCATGCCGATTCAGGCATGGATCATCATGGTCAATATGCTGACTCAGTCGATTGGCTATGGTTTTCGTGCTTCTTTGGTGGCGATGGGGCGGCAGGGACTGTTTTTGATCCCGTCACTTCTGGTTTTTCCTCATCTGTTTGGCGTCCTTGGGGTACAGATTGCCCAGCCTTTAGCAGATGTATTTACATTTTTGCTGGCAACGGGAATTGTGTTTGGAGTGCTAAAGAAGTTGAAGCGGCTGAAGAAAGAGGAAGGCCTTTAAGCAAACGTTCGGCGTGAAGGACGGGGAGCCGGACCCGGAGTTGACCCGCCGGTTTCTCGAAAGCCACTGTCGGGAGGGATTTTATAACAAGGAAGGGGTTGGAACATGAAAGGCAGAAATATGACAAAGCATCTGGCCGCGCTGGCACTGGCCGTTTCTCTGCTGCTGACATCCTGCGGGGGAGGGGCAAAGGCCGCCTCCATGCATTTAAGACGCAGCGAGGGAAGGGTCTCCGTCTCCGACGACGAAGGCAAGGACCTGGAGCCGGCAGAGAACCTGGGGCTTTACTCCGGTTACGGGGTGGACACCCGGTCTGAGAGTTACGCCTGGATCGACCTGGATAAGGTAAAACTTACCAAGCTGGACCAGGACAGTGAAATCGAGATCAAAAAAGAGGGCAAACACCTGACGATCGAGGTGTTGTCCGGGTCGCTGTTCTTCAACGTGACGGAACCCCTAGCGGGGGATGAGACCATGGAAATCCGCACATCCAACATGATAGTGGGCATCCGGGGCACCTGCGGGTGGGTGACTCTGTCCGAGGACGAAGACCAGTTGTCCGTCTATCTGCTGGAGGGCAAGGTGCGCTGCCAGGCGGACGGCGAAAAAGAGACCGTCCGGGCCGGGGAGATGGCTGTCATGACCGAGGACGGCCAGATTACGGTGGAGGAATTTTCTGCTGCGGACATTCCTGCCTTTGTCATGGAGGAGATCGAAGACAGCGACGACCTGGCTGAGGCTATTTTGGAGGACTCCGACCTCGATGTGGCCGGCGGCGCGGGCGGGGATGTTCCGGGTGGGTACGCAGATGCCCTGGCCGAGATCGATGGAGAGATTCTGTACACGGAGATGGTCGATTTTGAGGCGGACGGCAATCCGGAATTGCTGGTGCTTCATACGCGGAACAATAATAATAAATCCGAATTGTTAGCCGTTTCGGTTTACCGGGCCGGGCCGGATGGGGTTGATAAGCTATATTTTAGTACACCGCAATTTGGCGACAGAGGAACATTCTCGCTGGTGGAATCCGGCGGCCGGCTGTATTTGGAGACTTACAGACAAGATAACAAACACGACAATGGTGTGGATAGTTACCGTCACAGCTACGTCTACGATGGGTCTATTGCCGAAAAAGACGGCGACAGGCCGAGTTGGAGCGGCGATGATAGGGACTGGACCATGATATACTGGATTTCTCGTAACGAAAGTACGTATTATGGTACTAAATACTGGATACACACTGACTTTTACAAAAAAACCGGCGTTAAACCCGCCGAACGATATGAGGAGATACGCAAACAATACAATACGGTAAAAATCCTGGCGTATAGTCCGGACGGCGAGAGCCTGATCATAACCCCTGAGTTGTCGGAAGTGGAGGACATCCTTGATCCGGTGGTTTTGGAGGAACCGGAGGAGGGGACATTTCCCACTGACGGCGACCGGACCGTGCTGGCGGGAACCGTCGGCTGGTACACCTACAGCGAGGTCCTTGCCCTCCAGGGTCAAAACGACCCCAATGCCCCTTACAGCGATACCAGCCAGACATTCCTTCTGATTCTGCTGGATTCCCCCCAGGCCGTGACGGCGCGAAGCGGAGACGGGATTAGCAGCTATGAAAGGGAGGCCGCTATGATTGACATTACCCAGGCGGCGGGACTGGAGCAGTATGACGGGCAGCATATAGTTTTCAGTATTGATCCAGACGAGACGTGGTGGCCCAGCGATACCTCCCTCCCCCTGGGTGAACCGAGTACGGACAATGTCCATGTGTTGGAGTAATGTGCGCGGATCAGGAAACGCAGAGGATGTAAAGACAAGACTCCGCCTCGTCTGCGGAGGTCTTGACATCATCCGCGCATCCTGCTGTGAGGCAGTCAAGGGGGAACAAAGTTACCCTTTGCATTAAAAATGCCAATGGCAGTATTTCTTTGGGAATGATGAAAATGAAGCAAAGTTTTTAGTATGCATTGTGTTTGATTTATGAGGAAGACCGGAGAAAGATTCAAGCTTTTTATATAGGATCCTATTTTGCAAGCAGAAATTTCCTGGAATTTTTTCATTCATCTTTTGCTGTTTTTTTAGCATATCAGCATTGTCGATTCCTGGAATCTATGGTACAATGCCACTAAGGAAAGTCAGAGAGCAAAGGCGGCTTGCCCTCCACCATTGGAGGGGCTTACCCTCCGATCACTTAGAAAGGAGGGCGATGCTAATGGTTACATATGCTGATTTATTTCAGTTTTGTATCTTTATCGTTGCTCTTGTTGGCCTGTGTTACACGGTCTTCAAGGGTAGAAAATAGCCGCCACTACCACCAATAGTGACGGCTGACCTCGTAAGAGGTTAAAGCTATCATTACATTTGAGGGTAGGCCGCTTCTTTGACTTTCCCCTTCTACTTCAATATAGCACATTTAACAGACGGCTGCAATCTTTATTTTTTAGTATTTCTGATATTTTTGGTATGGAGAGGCCACTTTAAGCGGCCTCGGTCTTGTTGTTCTTTTCCTTCTTATCCTTTTCCTTCTGCTCCTTTTCCTCTTTCCGGGCATCTGTCCCCTTTTCCTCATTTACGATCAGCATTGTCGATTCCTGGAATCTATGGTACAATGCCACTAAGGAAAGTCAGAGAGCAAAGGCGGCTTGCCCTCCACCATTGGAGGGGCTTACCCTCCGATCACTT
>CAMSTY010000041.1 GCA_947063875.1 uncultured bacterium | reverse complement strand
AGGATAGCATATTTTGTTGAAGTTTTTCTATATCAACTAGCACAACAGGTTAATTATATAATTATAAATGATAATGCCATGCTTTCTGTTTCCTGTCTATCCATCTGACAGCCGGAATGTCCTATTTCATTACAAATATCCTGCTCCTGGAGATCTCAGCCCTGGGGGAGGCAGAGTGCAGAGGGAGGGCAGGGGGGCGGTATGGTTTCGGCGCATTTGCAGGATTGTAGAAGTTCTTAAGCCTCTGGATTTTGCGTTAAAACGAAAACGGCGGACTGTCTGAGCGAAGCGAGTTTCCGCGTTTTCGTTTTGCTTTTAGCAAAATTCAGAGGCTTTAGAACTTCTAAAATCCGAAACGGCGCCGAAACCATACCGCCCCCCTGCCCTCCCTCTGCACTCTGCCTCCCCCAGGGCGTACCCCCCAAAAACAAAAACATCCGGCAAAACACACCTATTGGCGGGTCTTGCCGGATTTGTTGCAAAATTACTATAAAATCACTTTAGACGGGCACTTCGCCGCGCACTTGCCGCAGTTGGTGCATTTGCTGTAATCAATCACCGCCACATTATTTTCCATGTGGATGGCGTCAAACTCACACTGCTTGGTGCAGAGGGTACAGGCGATGCAGCCATTGTCACATTTGGCTTTGACATCCTTGCCCTTGTCATGGGAGGAACACTGTACCAGATGCTCGGCGGAATAAGGCACCAACTCAATCAGGTGATTCGGACAAGTGGCCACGCACTTGCCGCAGGCCACACACTTCTCCTTGTCAACCACTGCCACCCCATCCACCACATGAATGGCGTCAAAGGCACAGGCCTTTACGCAGGAGCCATACCCCATACAGCCGTAGGTACAGGCTTTCTCGCCGCCTCCGGGGACAACAGCCACCTTGGAACAGTCGTCAATCCCGAAATAATTGTACTGGACACGCGCCTTGTCGCAGGTGCCTTTACATTTTACAAAAGCCACCTTCTTCTCGGACCCGCCGCTCTCCACGCCCATGATGGCTGCGATCTTGTCAGCCACATCAGGACCTCCTACCGGGCAGGCATTCACGGCAGCCGTGCCGGCGGCGATGGCGGCAGCCAGGCCGTCACAGCCCGGGAAGCCGCATCCGCCGCAGTTGTTGCCGGGCAGTTCTGCACGGACCAGAATCTCTTTTTCATCCACTTCTACTTTAAACTGTTCACTGGCAATCCCCAGCAGCACACCGATCACGATACCGATGGCGCCGATAATGACTGCCGCCAAAAGCAAACCTGTCATATTCATCTTTTAAGCCACCCCCTATTTAATCAGGCCGGAAAAGCCCATGAATGCGATTGCCATCAGACCGGAGGTGATCAGTACAATCGGCGACCCCTGGAAATTGAAGGGGATATCGTTGTCTTCAATGCTTTCACGGATGCTAGCCAACAGTACAATCGCCACGGTAAAGCCTACTGCCGTACCAAAACCATTCGCTACGCTGAAGATGAAGTTATATTCTTTCTGCACATTCGTCAATGCAGAACCCAGCACCGCGCAGTTGGTGGTAATCAGGGGCAGGAATACGCCCAGAGCCTGATACAGGGAAGGAACATTCTTTTTCAGGAACATTTCCACGAACTGCACCAGAGCCGCAATCACCAGGATGAAGGCAATGGTCTGCAGATATGTGACATCAAAGGGCACCAGTACGAAGGTATAGATCAGATTCGTCACAATCGATGCCAGCACAATAACGAAGATAACAGCACCGCCCATACCAAGGGAGGTGTCTACTTTCTTAGACACGCCTAAGAACGGGCACAGGCCCTGGAACTGACTCAGGATAATGTTATTTACCAGGGCAGCGCCTACAATTACTAAAATTAACTCTTTCATCTACCGCGCCCTCCTTATTCTTTGTTCGCTGCCTGAGCGTCTTGCCCGGCTGCTTTTTCTGCCGCTGCCTTCCCGGCTGCCGCTTTCTTCGCTGCCGCTGCCTTCTCGGCTGCCGCCTTCTTCGCCGCCGCTGCTTCTGCCTCGGCCTTTTCACGCACTACCTCTAATGCCGCGTGATTGGACATGCAGGAAGCGCCGCTGCAGCTTGCACAGTTGCCGCCGCAGGCCAGGTTGGACCGGGGCACAGAGCCATTGGTTGCTGAGGGAGCCTTAAATTTGTTCTGAAGCGCGGTCAGGCCGGCCAGCACGAAGAACGCTCCCGGCGCCAGGCCAAAGATGGTAATCCGGAAATCCTCCGGAATAAATGCCACGCCAAATACCGCGCCCGCGCCCAGGATCTCACGGACAATGGCAATACAGGTAAGGCCCACGGTAAAACCCAGTCCCATGCCGATGCCGTCAAATGCAGACTCCAGAGGGCCGTTCTTTGCCGCATATGCCTCGGCACGGCCCAGAATAATACAGTTCACCACGATCAGCGGGATAAAAATACCCAGAGAACTGTAGAGGCTGGGGACATAAGCCTGCAAAAGCAGCTGAACGATCGTAACCAGAGAGGCCACGATAACGATGTAGGCCGGAATTCTTACCCGGTCCGGAATAATCTTCCGCAGGGCGGAAATGATCAGGTTGGAAAACACCAGAACTGCCGTGGTGGACAGTCCCATGCCCACGCCGTTGACTGCCGTGGTGGTGACTGCCAGGGTGGGGCACATACCCAGCATCAGCACGAAGGTCGGGTTTTCCTTGACAATGCCGTTATAAATACGTTCCATACATTTATTCATGATTCCCACCTCCTACTGCGACAGGCAGTTCTTTACAAAGTAAACTGCCGTATTTACCGCGCCGGTCACTGCGTTGGAAGTGATCGTCGCACCGCTGATGGCATTGATCTCATTTTCCGCAGACGCGCCGTTCTTTGTCACGGAGAAAGCGTCCACATTCTTGCCCGCATACTGGTTCTTCCAGTCTGTATCAGCATTCATGCCAAGACCTGCCGTCTCGGCAAGGGTGAGAAATGCAATGCCGTTGACCGTGCCATCTGCCAGCACGCCTACCGAAACCGTAATAGCGCCGCCGTAACCGTCCTTGGAAGTGGTGGTAACCACATATCCCATGGGGGTCCCGGAATCGCCCAGGGCAATTGCCGCCTCGTCTACCGTTACATTGCCGTAACCCAGGCCGGCAACTTCTGCGTTGGCAGAAGCGATAGCCTCTGTCATATCATCCGCCTCAAAGGATACTGCATCTGGCAGCACCGTCCGGTAAGCCTCCTCCTTTGCCGCAAGGTTCGCCGCAGCAATCGGCGCCTTCGTCGCCTCATAAACTCCGCCCAGACAGGCTCCTGCCACCAGCGTGATCACGAACAGGATCAGGGCGTCTTTCATAAATCCACCTTTACTCATGATTTCTTGCCCTCCTTTCCAAATGCCGTCGGAAGGGTAAACCTTTCAATCAGCGGAACCAGCAGGTTGCTGATAATAATCGCATAGGAAACACCCTCTGCAGAGCCGCCGAAGATACGAAACAACCCGGTCAGGACACCCAGCAGAACGCCAAACACGATCTGCCCCTTCGGGGTAATGGGACTGGTCACATAATCCGTAGCCATAAAAAATGCGCCGAATACCAGGCCTCCGCCGCAGATATGAGCCAGGACATAGGTCATATCCTGTTTGCCGAAAATGAAGGCGAACACGGCTACCGTCAGGATATATGTAACCGGAATCCGCAGAGAAATCACCTTCTTGACTGCCAGATAGATACCGCCCACCAAAAGGGCAATCACAGACACCTCACCGATGGTTCCCGGGATCTTACCGATAAACATGGCGGCCACATCCACGGCCTCTCCGGCCTTTAACTGTGCCAGGGGGGTGGCTCCGCTCCAGCCGTCCATGGCAAAATCCGACATTTTTCCGGCAAAAGAGATCAGCAGGAAGCATCTGCCTGCCAGAGCCGGGTTCATAAAGTTCTGTCCGATACCGCCATAAAGCTGCTTTACCACGATAATGGCAAAGATGCCGCCCAGGGCCGGAATCCACAGCGGGATATTGGCCGGCATGTTCAGCGCCAGGATCATGCCAGTCACCACCGCGCTCAGGTCAGATACGGTAAGCGGCAGCTTCATCACCTTCTGGAATACATATTCACTCAGCACGCAGGCAGCCACCGTAACAATCAGAACCAGCAGCGCATGGAATCCGAACTGGAATACACCAAACGCAGTTGCCGGCAGCATGGCGATGCACACATCTGCCATAATGCTCTGAGTGGTCTCTTTGCTCCGAACGTGCGGGGATGCCGATACGTTTAATAATTTGCTCATAACTTCTCCCCTCCTACGCTTTCTTTCTCCGGTTGGCTGCAACCGTTTTTCTCATCTCTTTAAAGGCCTGAGTCAGAGGACGCTTGGCCGGGCAGATAAAAGCACAGCTTCCGCACTCCACACACTCCATGCCATTCAGTTTCTCAAACTTCTCGCAGTCTCCCTTTAAGGCTGCCTTCATCATCATCACGGGAACAATATGGCTGGGACACACACTGACACATTTGCCGCAGCGGATACAGGGAGTCGGCTCATTGGCCGCCACCTCATCCTTTGTCATGCACAGCAGCGCCGAGTTGGTCTTGGTCACCGGGATATCCAGTCCGAACAGAGCCATGCCCATCATGGGACCGCCGGCAATCAGCTTCTCCGGCTCGCCCTTAAAGCCGCCCGCCGCCTCTACCAGTTCCTGGAAATTGGTGCCGATTTTTACATTATAATTCTGCGGATTGGCAATCGCGTCACCGGTCACCGTCACAATCCGGCGCATCAGCGGCGTGGTCTTGCACACAGCCATGTAAATGGCAATCACCGTATCCACGTTATCCACAATACAGCCCGCATCCGCAGGAAGCATGGATGAGTTCACCTTCCGCCCGGTGATGGCATTGATCAGAGAACGCTCACCGCCCTGAGGATACTTGGTCATCAATTCACACACTTCAATCCGCGGTTCATCCTTTACCATCTCCTGAAGCTTTTTGATGGCCTCCGGCTTGTTGTTCTCAATGCCGATCACGCCCTTGGCTTTCTCAAACAGCTGCAGCATCACCTTCAGCCCGCCGACCAGCTTCTCCGGCTCCTCCAGCATCATCCGGTAGTCGCTGGTCAGATACGGCTCGCACTCCGCCGCATTCACCAGTACATACTCAATCGCATTCTCATCCTTGGGAGTCAGTTTCACATGCGTCGGAAATCCCGCGCCGCCCAGGCCTACGATACCGGCCTCCTTCACAATATCACGGATCTCCTGTTTGGAAAGCTTCGACGGATCTCTGTCCGCCCCCATTCCCTCCACACTCTGATACTCGCCGTCATTTTCTACGACGACCGAGTTGACCATCGCGCCGCTTGCCACACGTCTCGGCTCAACCGCCTTGACGGTGCCGGATACGGAGCAGATGACATTCGCAGAAATGAATCCGCTCGCTTCCCCGATCTTCTGACCGGCCAGAACCTTATCGCCCTTCTTCACCAGCGGAGTCGCCGGCGCACCGATATGCTGGGACATGGGAAATACCATATCGCCCTTCGGCATCAGGATCTGTGTGGGCTTGTTCTCGGACAGTTCTTTTCCCTCATAAGGATGAACGCCGCCTTTAAATGTAGCCAATCCCATCTACTTTTACCCTCTTTCTATACATTTTCTTTCTGTTTTTGACAAAAAATATCGCTTTGTCATCTTGTACAGTATAACATAATTAAGGAAGGGTTACAATTGGAAATTTTTCTTTGTATACAGTATTACGACTGGAAAAATGCACAAAAAAGATGGATAATATCGGGATTTCCACCCCATTTCTTGTCTATTTATTAACAAATTGTATTTGCCGGAACCGGACTGTGTTTTTGCAAAAAAACAATCATCCCGGAATCGATTGCAAAGAAGCATAAACCGTCGGAAATTTAATAGGTTTCAGCTATTATATGCATGGAATAAGGGAATTTAGATTGTGAATTTTTTAGCTGTTTTCGCCGCGGTTAGGCAGGAATCCGCCATTCATTCTTTTTACTTATTATCATTTATAATTATTATTAATATTAAGCAATCCTCTTTATTAGAACCAACGCGGGGAATCCTTCCCCTGAAAAAATTTTTATTTTTTTTGCAATAAAACTTCTCCTATCTGCATTAACCTATTGAACGGATGATGAAAAGAGTCGATTTCCGTAGGGAAACAAGGCAAAAAAACAAAATCAAGCAAACGAAATTCCTTGATGCATTACATTCCATCACACACCGCCGAGTTTTCTGACCGGAAAGAGGCCATTTTCAAAAAAACCTTAAAAATTAGGGTTGCAACCAAAAGAGCCGCCACGTGCCAACACGAGACGGCTCTTTTCCCTTTGTAAGAAATCTTTCTGCTTTTCTTCCTTCTCACCAATCGGCTCTTTCGGCTGATGCTTCCCTGTAAAGCCTGGCAAATTCATTGAGATCGCTCTGCATCATGGACAGGGGCAGCCGCTGGTCCGTAAAAAGAAGCACCAGCAGATAGATCCCCTGCCGTTTGGGAAGGGATATGCCATATTCCCTGGCTCCGTCGGCCAGCTTCCCTCCCCTGGTGTAAAACCAATACCACTCATAAAAGGGGACCAGCAAATAGCAGAGCATCTCTCCGCCGCAGGAAGCATCCTCCCCCTTCAGATACCGGATCTTTTTCATAATCGAATAAACCCAGAACCAGCGGTATATATTCAGTGTAACGGATGTCAGCAGGATGCAATTGGTGATGCTCTTCTCTTCTAAAAGTTCAGCGGCAACATACCGGCTGTCCCCCTCGTCGTGAGAAAGCTTTATGTGTTCTCCCACTCTCAGATAGGAACGGTCCGGATCATCGCTCATGGCCAATCCCAGAATCCCATAAGCCAGATAGAACGCCGCCACGCCGATGTAGGTTGACAGATAGAGCGGATACCCTGCGCCAGAGAAAAACCCCCACAGCAGGTTCAAAAGGAACCGGCCAGCTAAAAAGGCCGGATACCCAAAGCCAATCAGCAACAGCCATATCTTTCGTTTCAGCCTCCCTGACAGGGTAAGCGCAAAGGCCAGAAGCAATAGGCCCAAAGGCGCCAGTCCAAAAAAATGGTGCAGCAGCCATTCGGAAGCATTGCAATAATCCAGGACCCCGTTGATTATCTCCAGAAGCATCCAGTTCACACCGCCCAGGATCTCACAAATCAGGGGCAGGGACAAAAGTTCCAGATCTTTCTTTGCATAGGTAATTCCCAGCACGGCCATCAGAACCGGGACTATCAGATCATTGGCCTGGCTGATCAGATAACTCTTACTCGCATGCAAACGCAAAGGCGGCGTCCATCCAAACTCCCATTCGAGGCCGCCAGGTCCCAGAGACACGCTCATCCATAAGACCTGCATCAGCAACATGACCGCCCCACAGGCCACAATCCACCTGGCGCATTCCGATTCCTCCGGAATCCTGAAACCTTTTTCGTCCATCCCCTGTTCCTCCCGCTTATCCCGCTCTATTTACCGAAAAACTTTCCCTTCTTATGTTTCTCTCCGTTCTCTGGCTTTTCCCCCCGCATCACGGCGTCAAAATTACGCAATGCCTCCTTCTGGGCCTCGTTCAGGCGCTCTGGCACCTGGACCACCAAAGTTACATAATGATCGCCCCGGATTCCTCTGGCCCGCAGAGACGGCACTCCTTTCCCCTTCAGACGAACACGGGTGTCGGTCTGGGTCCCGGCCTTCACCTCATATTCCACCTCGCCATCCACGGTCTTGATGCGGATCGGCCCGCCCAAAGCCGCTGTGGCGAAGGAAATCGGGACCGTGGAATAAATGCTGGTATCCTGACGCTTGAATACCGGGTGCTGGGATACCACAGCCTCCACCAGCAGATCTCCCCGCTCGCCCCCGTTGACCCCCGGCTCACCGCCGCCGGCACAGCGTACGCTCTGCCCATTATCAATGCCCCCTGGAATGGTAACCTTGAACTTCTTCTTGCGGGTCACGTAGCCCGTTCCATAGCAATCCGGACACTTCTCACGGATCACCTTGCCCTTGCCGCCGCACTCCGGACAGGCCTGCACATTTTGTACCTGGCCGAAAAACGACTGCTGGGTATACATGATCTTACCCTTGCCGTTACACTTGGGGCAGGTCTCCGGAGAGGTGCCGGGTTTTGCCCCTGTGCCGTGACACTTGGAACACTCTTCCTTAAAATTAATCTCAATCTCCTTCTCACAGCCAAAGACAGCTTCCTCAAAGGTAATGCGAATCGCCGTCCTTACATTGGCCCCCCGCATCGGGCCGTTGTACTGGCTGCTCCGGCTTCTTCCGCCGCCGAAAATATCGCCAAAAATATCACCGAAGATATCGCCCATATCTCCGGAGAAATCAAAGCCGCCAAAGCCGCCTCCCCCTGCGCCGCCATCAAAGGCCGCATGGCCAAACTGATCATACTGACGGCGTTTGTCCGGATCACTCAGCACGCTGTAGGCCTCGGACGCTTCCTTAAATTTCCTCTCTGCCTCAGCATCTCCCGGATTGCTGTCCGGATGATACTTCTTGGCAAGGGAACGGTATGCCTTTTTCAGAGCCGCCTCGTCCGCATTCTTGGGAACGCCTAAGACCTCATAATAATCTCTCTTGCTCTCTGCCATGGTCTCCTCCATCTTGTGCACATGCTGCGCACCTCAATATTTATACACCGAAACGGCTGTCGCAATCCGAGAGACTTTCCTACCGGAACCCTCCCTGACTGCGCCAGCCTTTTCCCATTATCCTTTTACCGTTGTCTGCGGCCTCTGCGGGAGAATCCTCGCTGTCGCGCTGCCTCCTATTGTCGGATAGCAGTTCTCAAACACGCAACAAAAGCCGTCAGGCATTTCCGTCCTTATACCTCTTTGAAATCTCCGTCAATCACATCGTCATCGCCAGAACCGCCGGAAGCGCTGCCTGCACTTCCCATATCCGGGCCTGCTCCCTGCGCGCCGGCGCCAGACGCCTGAGCGGACTCATACATCTTGGCAAACAGAGCCTGAGCGCTGTTCATCAGCTTCTCCTTGCCCGCTTTGATATCCTCCACCTGAGCATCCGTCATCTGATCGATAGGTGCACGGTTAATCGCTTCCTTCAAAGCATTCAGTTCCGCTTCCACAGCAGCCTTGTCGTTGGCATCCAGCTTGTCGCCAACCTCTTCCAACGCCTTCTCGGTCTGGAATACCATGGCATCGGCATCATTCCTGGCGTCAATGCCCTCTTTCTTCTTCTTATCCTGAGCCTCAAACTCAGCAGCCTCTCTCACGGCTTTCTCAATATCGGAATCTGACATGTTGGAGCCAGAGGTGATTGTAATGTGCTGCTCCCTGCCGGTTCCGATGTCCTTGGCCGATACATTCACGATACCGTTGGCATCGATATCAAAGGTAACCTCGATCTGGGGAACGCCTCTTCTTGCCGGCGGAATCCCATCCAGGCGGAACTGTCCCAGAGTCTTGTTGTCCCGGGCAAACTCACGCTCGCCCTGTACCACGTGAATATCCACAGCAGTCTGATTGTCCGCGGCAGTGGAGAAAATCTGGCTCTTCTTGGCCGGGATCGTCGTATTTCTCTCGATCAGCCTGGTAGCGACTCCTCCCTGGGTCTCAATAGACAGAGACAAGGGGGTTACATCCAGCAGCAGGATGTCTCCGGCGCCTGCATCTCCTGCCAGCTTGCCGCCCTGAATCGCTGCACCGATGGCTACACACTCATCCGGGTTCAGAGACTTGCTGGGTTCCTTGCCGGTCATCTGCTTCACCTTATCCTGAGAAGCGATCATACGGGTGGAACCGCCCACCAGCAGCACCTTCCCCAGTTCAGAGGTGGTTACTCCGCCGTCTCTCAAGGCGTTCTGTACCGGAACTCCGGTGCGCTCAATCAAGTCATGGGTCAGTTCGTCAAACTTCGCCCGGCTAAGGTTCATATCCAGATGTTTGGGGCCTTCCGCGTTGGCTGTGATAAAGGGCAGGTTAATATTGGTGGTGGTAGCGGTGGACAGCTCCTTCTTCGCCTTCTCCGCCGCCTCTTTCAGCCTCTGCATAGCCATCTTATCTCCGGACAGGTCCACGCCCTCCGCCTTCTTAAATTCCTCTACCAGCCACTGGCTGATACGATTGTCAAAATCATCGCCGCCCAGACGGGTATCGCCGTTGGTGGACAGCACCTCGATCACGCCGTCACCGATCTCGATCAGGGATACGTCAAAGGTACCGCCGCCCAGATCGTAAACCATGATCTTCTGCTCTTTTTCATTGTCCAGGCCGTAAGCCAGTGCAGCGGCCGTGGGTTCATTGATGATACGCTTTACATCCAGGCCCGCAATCTTGCCTGCATCCTTCGTTGCCTGGCGCTGTGCGTCGTTGAAATATGCGGGCACGGTGATCACCGCCTCACTGACTTTCTCACCCAGATACGCCTCGGCATCCGCCTTCAGCTTCTGCAGAATCATGGCAGAAATCTCCTGGGGAGTATAACTCTTGCCGTCAATGCTTACCTTATAGTCGCTGCCCATGTGACGCTTGATGGACGCGATGGTGCGGTCCGCATTGGTCACTGCCTGACGCTTGGCCGGCTCACCCACCAGACGCTCTCCGGTCTTCGTAAATGCCACCACCGACGGCGTGGTCCGGGAACCCTCCTGGTTCGGGATAACCACCGGCTTGCCGCCTTCCATAACAGCCACACAGCTGTTGGTAGTACCTAAGTCAATACCAATAATTTTGCTCATAGCTTTTTCCTCCTGAAATATTTGCAAATTAGTTGTGAATACTGTATTATCTTCCGCTGCAAACCCGAAATCAGTTTGCCACCTGCACCATACTGTGCCGAACCACGGCGCCACGGTACTTATAACCTCTCTGAAGTTCCTGAGAAATCTCATTCTCCCCAAAGGCATCATCGTCAATATGCATAACGGCATTGTGCAAATCCGGATTAAACTGCTCTCCCACGGCCTCGATCGTCTCTACACCGGCATCTTCCAAGGTCTTAATAAACTGTTTATAAATCATCTCCACGCCTTCGGCAAAAGATCCACCCTTCTCATCCTCCGGCACGGCCGCCAGCGCCCGCTCAAAATTATCCAGGACCGGCAGGATCTTCTCCACCATCTCCCGGGCGCCAACCTCATACATGGCCGACTTTTCTTTCTCTGTCCGCTTGCGGAAATTGTCAAACTCTGCCATCTGGCGCATAAGGCGGTCCTGCAATTCCTCAATCCTGGCATCTTTGGGGTCCTTCTTTCCCGCTTTTGCCTCCTGCCCGCCGCCATCCTGCTCCGGACTGCCGCCATCCTGCTCTCCTTCTGTTTCCTGGCTCCCCTCTGCCGCGTCATTCACTTCTGCTGCAGCGTTTCCCTTTCCGTTCTCATCCGCAGAGTCCGGCGTCAGTTCCTGTTCACCCGGAGTCTCCCGCTTATCTTTCTCCTTATCTTTACCCATGTCCGTCATCCTTCCTCAATGTTCGTATCATTTTTAAACGTGGCATCGATCTGCCTCATCAAATGTCTCAGTGTGCCAAGCACCTTCTCGTAATCCATCCGCTTGGGACCGATAATGCCGATCGTCCCGCGAATTCCTTCTCCCAGTTCATAATTGGCTGTCACTACACTGCAATCCTTCATCGTCTGGAGCGGCGTCTCCTCGCCAATATACACCTGAATCCCGTTATCTTCCTCCGTGCGGTTCACATCGGTAATCAGCTCCTGCAGCATCTCCTTCTTCTCCAGGGTGCTGATCAGCTGACTCGCCTTCTCGCCATCGCTCAATTCCGGATATTTGAAAATGTTCGTGGCGCCGCTGGTATAAATCTGCAGGTCCTCCTCGTCAGACTGAATCACCGCTGCTACCTCGCTGAGCACCAGGTCAACTACCTGGCTATGGGCGCCCGCCTGCTCCTTGAGACGGCTGATCACTCCGAGATTGATCTCATCAATCGTGAGTCCGTTCAGGCTGCTGTTCAACATAATGTTCAGATTCAGGAGTTCCTCCTGGCTGATATCCTCCTGCACATGGACTACCTTGTTGCGGATCAAATTCCCCTCGACCACAGTGACCACCAAAAGCTTATGCGGGTCCATCTGAGAAAGCTGGATGAACTTCAGCTTATTGCGGTGATACTGAGGGCCGCTGATCATGGCAGCATAGTTGGTATTGTTCGCCAGAAGCTGAGCCAGCTTCTTCAGGATCAGTTCCACACGGTCGACACGTTTGATCATCAGCGCCTTGACCTCTGTCACTTCCTGCTCCTTCTCCTGCATGATCTGATCCACATAAAAGCGGTATCCCTTATCAGAAGGTATCCTCCCCGCCGAAGTATGAGGCTGGATAATATAACCCATCTCCTCCAAGTCGGACATCTCATTGCGGATAGTCGCGGAACTCAGCTGCAAATCCGTATACTTGGAAATTGTCCGGGAACCCACTGGCTCTCCCGTCTCCAGATATGTCTTGATGATAGCTTTTAAAATTTTGACCTTCCGATCATCCAGTTCCATGACGGCCTCCGTTTCTCCGCTTGTTAGCACTCAACGATAAAGAGTGCTAACATCTGTGAATAATATACTTTACCAACCCGGTTTTGTCAAGAGGTTTTATAGAAAAACTTTGCAAGAAACTAATAAACCACTGCTTTTCATAAAAAAGCACTCAAAAAAACAGGCCACAAAACAACCAGGCCTGCCTTAGATTCTTCTAATTAAATTATCCATATTCCAAGATACCGCAGCAAAGCCAGCAACCGCAAAAGATTTCGCCAATCACAAAACCCCCTGCAAGAACAGCCCGACAATCATCAACGGAAGGACATATTTAAGATATCCGCAAACCCAAACAGGAATCCCGGGACCATGCCCCTCATTCGCTTCTTTTCGGTAATTCTCCATCCCCCAGCCAAACTCCCAGGTACAAAACAGCAAGTAAATCAGGGAACCCAGGGGCAGCAAAAGATTGCTGACAATAAAATCCTCCAGGTCAAGTACGGATGTCCCCGCTCCAAGCGGCTCAAAGGCGCTTAAAATATTGTACCCCAGAGCACAGGGGAGCGACAGAAGAATGAGAGCCGCCAGGTTAATCCAGGATGCCCGTTTCCGCTCTATATTGAACAATTCCATATTGCAGGCAATAATATTTTCAAACACGGCAATAACTGTGGAAAACGCCGCAAAGGACATAAACAGGAAAAACAAGCTTCCCCATACCCGGCCACCGGCCATTGAAACAAATACATTCGGCAGAGTGATAAAGATCAGGCTCGGGCCGCTGTCAGGATTTACCCCAAAGGCAAAACATGCCGGGAAAATAATCAATCCTGCCATGATTGCCACGAACGTATCCAGCACAGCCACATTGACGGCTTCTCCCAAAAGTGTGTTTTCCTTTTCCAGATAGCTGCCAAAGATCGCCATCGCCCCGATTCCCAGGCTTAAGGTGAAAAAGGACTGGTTCATGGCAGCCACGATTACATTGCCGATTCCCACCTCCGCCATCTTGCCGAAATCCGGTTTGAGATAGAAAAGCAGCCCTTCCATACCACCTTCCAGCGTCAGGCCCCGGACCGCCATCACAACCATCAATGACAAAAGGCCGATCATCATGATCTTGGTGATTCGCTCCACGCCCTTTTGCAGGCCCATAGAACAGATAAATATCCCCACAACCACGACTACCATCATCCAGAATACATTGATCCCCCAAGACGCCAGCATCTCTCCGAAGACAGACGCCACCTCCTCCGACATCATTCCGGAAAATCTTCCGATAAAAAAGCTGTAAAAATAGTAAACCATCCAGCCGGCCACTGTAGTGTAGAACATCATTAACATATAGTTGCCGGCCAGGGCCACATAACCGTGCAGATGCCATTTGCTCCCCGGCTTTTCCAGGGCCTGGTATGCCTTCACCGGACTTTTTCTGCTAGCACGTCCTACGGCAAATTCCATGGAGAGCACCGGCACCCCCATAATCGCCAGAAACAGCAGGTAAAACAATACAAAAGCCCCGCCGCCGTTCTGTCCTACCACGTAGGGGAACCTCCACACATTGCCGATTCCGATCGCGCATCCGGCGGACAGCAGCAGAAATCCCAGCCGGGAGCGAAATGTCTCTCTCTGATTCATTGGTCTTTTCCTCTCTTCTCATTTCTTACGGCATGCGGATAATCGCTTCCGTAATCAGTTTTTTAAATCTCGGCGCCACCTGATCCGCCGTCTCCTTCACCTCAGAATGGCTCAGCGGCTGCTCTGTCATCCCGCTTCCCAGATTGGAAATGCAAGAAATGCCGCAGATCTTCATCTTCATATGATTTGCGGCGACCGCCTCGCACGCCGTACTCATCCCTACGGCGTCGGCGCCCAGTATCCGGCACATCCTTACTTCACGAGGCGACTCAAAATTCGGCCCTGTCAGCTGCAGATATGTCCCTTCCTGCAGCAAAATCCCCTGTTCATGAGCAACCTCCCGGAGCAGCTGGCACAAATCCGGGTCATAGATATGGCTCATATCCGGAAAACGTTCTCCCAGCTCCTCAATATTCGGCCCAATCAAAGGCGACGGCACAAAATCAGAAATCTGATCGGTAATCATCATAAAGTCACCCGCATGGAAATTGTAATTCACCCCGCCGGCAGCATTCGTCAGAAACAGGATCTTTGCACCCATCATCTTCATCAGCCGGATGGGAAGCACCACGTCTTCCATCGAATAGCCTTCATAGTAATGGACCCTGCCCTGCATGATTACCACCGGCACCTCTTCCACATACCCAAATACAAACCGCCCCTTATGGCCGCTGACGGTTGAGACCGGAAATCCGCTGATCTCATGATAGTCCAGCGTAGATACAATCCGGATTCCGTCCGCATAATCCCCCAATCCGGATCCCAGGACCAGCGCCACCTTTGGCCGTACACTGACCTTGTCCTGAATACTGTCGTAACATTTTTTTAAACGTTCATAAGCTGCTGCCATTGCTTTCCCTCCTTCTGCCAGGGCATCCCCCCGCGGTCTTTGCCGATTCACGACTGCATTTATTTCTATAAAGGATATTATAGCTGATATCGCCTATGTTTTCCATAAGAATTTCTTCTTCCTGTTTTTTCCTGTTTTGCGGCGGCATCTGCCCGGAACTTATGATGCTTGAAACGCCGCCTGGTTCTGGCTCGCCTTCGTCAAATCACTTTTACCCTGGTGTCCGGCGCCAACAGGCTAAAAACCTCACCTGCGTTAATTTTGGAGGGACTGTCCGCAAAACCGGAATCTCTGAACACGGCACGAAGCGGCCGTTTCTTCGCAATATTTCTGATAACAGAATCAGGTATGGATTCATCGAAACAGGCAATCAAATCTCCGTTGTTATAATTATGCACTGTGCAGCCTTCCATGTCCTCCGAAGCATAAGGCAGCGAGAGGGGAATCCCCCACTCCAGCAGACAGCCGAAGAGCAAATCCAAATCCGTACGATCCTCTTTGATATTAGTCTCCAGAAAATCAAGAATGCCCTGGTCGTATTCGGCCGGACTATAATAGACATCCTTCCTGTTGGAATCAGCCAGTTTCAATACACGAAAACCAATATCGGGAGTCTCGTCCGCAGACGGGTTTTCTGCTTTTATCTTTTCCCCGGCACGGCGGATTCGCTCCTTACCGATTTCGCAAATCGTCCGATACCCGAATTGAAAGGCTTCCGTCCCTTCTGCACATTGTTCCGGCAGCTGCACCAATATATATTTTCTTTTGCTTTTTTTATCATGATTCAATCTCATGACTGCTTCTGCCGTCGTCGCCGAGCCAGAAAAAAAGTCCAGAATGATATCCTTGTCATCGGTTGCCAGCGCGGCAAACAGCTTGGGAAGTTCTACCGTCTTCGGGTATGAAAAAATATCCTGGCTGCCAAACAGACGTTCCAGTTCTTTCCTTGCCATTTGCGTATCCGGCATATCCTTTAATACCGATTTAACGGACAACGTGGACATCACCTTTTTGGAATATAATTTCCCATTTTCCTTAAAGAAAAACTCTTCTATTTCCTGCCCCTTTAAGTCATATACTTTCCTGCCGGCCAGCCAGTCTAGTATCATGTTTTTCATTGTCCAGCCGGCGCAAAGCGTCACCGGCTTGTCCAGCCTTCCCTCTTTAAATACCATTTCTCCTGTAATATAAATTCTTTCAGACCCCTCAATCACGCCTTTTATTACCTTATCAGGGCCTTCATAGCGGATACCCGCAGGAAATTCTATGCTGGACTTTGGATGCCTGCTGTCAATCTTTTTATTACATCTTTCAATCGAATACTCGGTGTCCCCGCTGATACGGTTGAAGTTGCTTCTTCGTCTTATATTTTTTGCGTAACACAGGATATACTCATGCGACCGGGCAATCAGACCTGCATTGATTCCCCTCGGAAGCAGCCAGATAAATGGCGAAACCGCATTTTCACTTCCAAATATCTCATCGCATATTGCTCTTAAGTTCTTCTCTTCCTTATCATCTATGGAAATAAAAATAACCCCGTCTTCGGAGAGCAGGTTCCTGGCAAGCAAAAGCCTGGGGTAAATCATGGAGCACCAGTCCGAGTGAAATCTTGGATTATTATTATTATTTTCCTTGAACCGGACCATTCCCTCTTCATTATAAAGGCCGATGCTATCCCTATAATCCTCTTTATTCATAGTATAGTTGTCGGAATAGACAAGAAAATCATTCCCCGTATTATACGGCGGATCAATATAAATCATTTTCACTTTTCCCAGATAACTTTCCTGAAGAAGCTTTAACACTTCCAGGTTGTCTCCCTCTATATAAAGATTCTCTGTTGTATCCCAGTTTTTGCTTTCTTCCACACAAGGGCGGAGGGTTTTTTGCGTAGGTCTGTTTGCCTCTACTATGGAAGCCTTTTTTCCTACCCAGGTAAATTCATATGCCTCATCGCCCTCTGTCACAGCACCGGATAGCATTTGGCAAAGCAACCCGAAATTAATCGCTTTCTTTGGCCTTCCCTCTTGGTCTATCGTTTCCGTGATACAGTTTGGAAACAATGCCCCGATTTTTTCTACGTTTTGTGCCGCCAAATCAGAGGTCTCCATCCTCATCTTCTCCACTTTTCTTCCTCCGCTGATCGTCCCGTTTTTTCCATCTTTCCTATTCTTTTCTGTGTCCAGGAATGCCTTTCACAGCTTCTTATGGCAAACTGCCGTCTTGCGCCTCTTACGCCAGTTTCTTGTTTATCGCTTTACTAAAGTATACCCTTAAAATTCAGCAAAAGCAATTTAAAAATCCATTCTTCCTATCCCATGTGTATTGTGTTATAATTTGTTATGTAAAATTCCAATGAAGGGATAATACTTATGGGTTATCAGGATGAATGGCTTCTTTTAGAGGCAGAAGATGAAATTGATGAAATGGAACACAGGCCGCCGACGGAAGAATTTTTATTTTATCAGGCAGTCACGAATGGTGATATCGATGCGGTGAAAAGAAATTGTGAGCAAGAACGTTTTTTGGATAGCGAAGGAGTGGGCGTCCTGTCCCGGAACGCAATTACCAATTTAAAATATCATTTTGTTATCACAACGGCTATGATTACGCGTCTGTGCAAGCAGAAAGGAATGGAGTTGGAGCTGGCGTTCCGGATGAGTGATTTTTATATCCAAAAGCTGGATGATATCCATACCATAGACGGGATACGGAACCTGCATGATGCAATGGTCCTGGATTATACCGAAAAAATGCGCAGAATCCGGCGAAGTGACACCAATTCCAAACATATCAACGTATGTAAAGAATATATTTATTCCCATATAAAAGAACGGATTACCATTGAAGATCTGGCAGATACGCTTGGCGTGTCAGCAAGCTACCTTTCCCGATTGTTCAAAAAAGAAACCGGCGATTCCGTCAGCGTTTATATCCGCCGGCAGAAGATCGAACTGGCGAAGAACCTGCTTCAGTACAGTGATTATTCTATGATTGATATTGCAAACCGCCTGTCCTTTTCCTCCCAGAGCCACTTTATCCAGCAATTTCGTGAGATTGTCGGGATGACGCCGAAAAAATACCGCGACGCATACCATGCAATCCAATGGGATATGGAGACAGATGCACTGGGTAATACGCATAAACAGAATGATGGAAAAACATAAACGGCAGACTTTCGCCGCATATTTCGGTTATGGATATTTCTTGTCATAAAAATGGCTTAAACCCTTGCAAATCGCTATTTTTCAAGGGTTCAAGCCATTCCATTTTTCTATTGGCTATCGTCTTTATAATCCCATAAGCATTTACAGCTGTCAGAGATACCGGATGTCAGAGAATCAGCCGGATTTCATTATTCTCCTGAAGAAGATTGGCAGGAAGATAATTTCCGGGAAGTTCCTGGCCGTTCAGGATAAGCTTTTCACCGCCGGATTCCCGGTGATTCGGATTTTCAATGAATATATGGAGGCGTTTTCCCCGAAAATCCTTGCGGATTTCCAAATGCTCCCAGCTTCCCGGGATGGACGGGGAAAGCTTTATTCCCTGCAGGTCAGGACGGATACCCAGAATCCCTTCCACACAGCCGACCATCATCGTAGAGGCCGTGCCCGTCAGCCAGTGGACATGGGAACGTCCTGGATGTTCGCTGGCCCGGCCTTCCGTAAACTGGCCGTAGCAATAGGGTTCTAAGCAGCGGATCTCTGCAATATCATTCTGTGCCGCCGGCGCGTTTTCCATAAAATAGGTAAACGCCCTCCCCCCGTGGCCGCGCAAAGCCTCGGCCAAAACCAGCCAGCCCTGGGATTGGGAAAAAATCCCGGCATTCTCTTTTGTCCCCTGGTTATAAATCACTGCCAGCGCGCCGTCAAACGCATGCCTGTGATAAGGCGGATTCATCAGCTGCGCGCCATATTCGGTATTCAGCTGTTCATAGACATTGGCCAGCGCTTTATCTGCTTGTTCGGGAGTGGCCAGGCCGCTGATTACGCTCCAGCTCTGCGGGTTCAGCCACATATTGGCTTCCGGGTCTTTTGCTGCCCCAATCTGCTTTCCCTCCTCTGTGTAGCCACGGATAAAGCGGTCTCCATCCCAGCATGACTGTTGAATCATCTGCTTCGCCTCTGCCTGTTTCTTGTCCAGAAATTCCTGATAGTCCTTATCTTGTCTGTATTCGGCAAATTCCCGTAAAATTCCCATGGCATAATAAAACTGCATGGCAACAAATGAAGATTCGCCTTCCGCCCCCAAGCGGAGGCAGTCGTTCCAGTCAGCATACAGGCCGGCCGGCATGCCATGAGGCCCCATTCGGTCAAAAGAAAATTGGAGGGCGCGTTTTAAGTGCTCATAAACAGTTGCCTCCTCTTTATCGGCAAAAGGGATCACCTCGTCCAAAAACGCCATATTTCCCGTTTCTGCAATATATTTATAAACCGTAGGGAACAGCCATAATGCGTCATCTGCACGGTAGGCCGGATGCCCGGTTTCCTGGCGGTAAGACGCGTCATCCGGCGTATCCTCTTGTCCCGGAGTATGCGTATATTTAACCAGGGGCAACCCTCCTCCATTACTCACCTGGGCAGAGAGCATAAAGCGAAGCTTTTCGGCAGCCATCTCCGGCGCAAGATGGATGATTCCCTGGATATCCTGTACCGTATCGCGGTAGCCGTAGCCGTTTCTTAATCCGCAGTAAATAAAAGACGCCGCACGGGACCAGATAAAGGTCATAAAACAATTATAGGCATTCCAGGTATTTATCATGGTATTGAATTCCCAACTTGGGGTAATGACCTGGAAATGTTCCAGTTTCTGTTCCCAGTCTGCTTTTAAGACTGCCAATTCGCTATTTGTCCGTTCCCTGGGATTGGCGTAAGCATCAAGAATCGCCGCCGCATCCCTGGAACTTGCCTCACCGAGTAAAAACACAACCGTTTTTTCCTCCCCAGGCGCTAAATCAATGATGCAAGACAAGGCACCGCATGAATTTTCATTGTAACTCAGCGTGTTTCCCAGATTGCCGGATATAACGCCCTGGGGATTCCCATACCCATGGTATTTGCCAAGAAAATGCGCCTTATCTCCACAGTAAGAAGAAACCTCCGCACCGGACAGGCCAAAGAAACGCTCCGTCACATTCTTTTCATCCACTTGTTCGTCTTCCGCAAGAGCATCCAGGTTCCCATGGATCTGCTGCATCATCCGGTTTTTCTCAAACAGGGTCCGGGTAATAAAAAGCGAATACTGCAGGTTAATTTGGTCCTGTTCATAATTGCTGTGATTTGTAAATTCGGCATAGCCAGTGACGGTAAGGCTTCTCGGAACGTCTGCATGATTGCTTACCGACAGCGCCCATACCTCATAACATTTTCCCAGAGGCACATAATACAGCGCTTCGGAATGGATTTCCCGATAATCGGCAACGATCCGGGAATAACCCAAGCCGTGATGGCACCGATTCTGATAATGATCAAGGTCTTTCCCCACCGGCTGCCAGGAAGCAGACCAGTAATCGTCTGCTGCATTGTCCCGCAGGTAAATATATCGTCCGGGCTGGTCAAGATGGTTAAAAATATAACGAAGAATCCGGCCGTTTGCTCCCGATTTTGCAAAGCTGTAGCCGCCGGCATTATTGGAAATAATCGCCCCATATTCAGGGGAACCGAGATAATTTACCCAAGGCATGGGGGTATCCGGCCGCTCAATGATATATTCACGGCGCTTATCGTCAAAATATCCATAGTTCATTTTCCTGTTCCTCCTCTATTCGTCTCACTTACTGCAAAGTTACCGAAATCGTATGTACCGTATCGGATAAGCGGGCAAGCAGTTCCCGCGGAAGAATCATGCAGGCATCCTCATTTACCGCAAGTTCCTCTCCGTCGCAGGCAGCAGAATGAATAATATAGCTGCCGAAATCTTTCCGGTTCCGGTTTTTATAAACGATCAGCAGCGACTTCCCTGCAAAGGGCACAGCAATCGAAGCTGTCTGATCTTCGTCAAACTGCTCGGCCATCAGCTTCGGATATAAGACAAGATCACCGGCTTCCCCGCGGACCCCGAAAACTTCTGTAATCATTGTCAGCATCAGCCAGCTTGCTGCACCTGTCAGATAATGGTACATCCCGCGCCCATCTGAGCGGAAATATTCCGGGATTCCGGGATAAATGCGGCTGGTAGCAAAGTCCATGGCAGTATTGATCAGCGTTTTCAACGCCTTCCAGCCCTCTTTGGCAAAGCCGCGGCGGTACAGGGCATTCGCATACATCACCGTCATATGGGAAAAAACGGCGCCGTTTTCTTTTTCTCCATAGGCAAAGCCAAACATCCGCCCCATATCAAATTTTAATTCATGAAAATCCGTGTTCAGGCGGTAGCCGCCGATCTCTTTCCGGTAAAGATAGCGATCCGCGCTGCTGATTATTTTGCGGATATGAATGTCCTCAGCCACTCCGCTCATGACAGCAAACACCTGGCCCGTCAGCATCATACGCACGTGATCCGCATAGATTCCTTCCACGGCCCGCCCATGGTTATCATAATAGCTGTTAAACCATCCTTCCTCTTCTGTATGGCCAATCCACTCCTGCTTTCTTATGTGTTCCATCAGCCAGTTTGCTTTTTGGATCAGATTCACTGACAGGGCAGCAAGGGAATACGGTGCTTTTTGTCCGCTGACCGTATGTCTGCAGCATGTCAGATAATCTTCTAATATTTTCCGTTTTTTCCGGATATCCTCAAAATCTTCCAAAACATTATCCAGCAAAATCGAAAGTTCTTTCATCAGGCAGACAGACTCCTGAGAAGTTTTTCTTTCAAAAAGCCGGATCATTTCCGCAAGATCCAAAAGATTTCCAGCATAAGCGCAGGTAAAGGCCACGCTTTCCCCCCGTTCCGAGGCCATATCCAAGGCATCATTCCAGTCCGCATCCCTGAGCCGGCAGATATTATGTTCCCCCACTTCAAAAAAAGCGGTAAGCTGCTGGATCAGAAGATGCTCTAAAACACTTCCATGATAGACCTCGTCTGTTTCTGTTCTCTGTTGGTTTCCCTGTTCGTCTTTCCACAAGGTATCTGCCGCTGTGCCGCGCATGGTCTGCGCATCTTTAAAATACGGAACTTCCTTTTCCAGAAGTCCGATATCCCCGGTCTGGTCAAGATAAAGCTTTGTCGTCATCAGCGGCCATAACCCATGATCCATCCAGACCCGGCTGATGCCGTTGCGGTCGGCAAGAAAGCTACCGTCACTGCTTCCGATAATAGTTGCATTCGTTCCGTCAATACGGACACCGCCGTAGTTTTGGGCAATCATCTCGCCAACACCCTGCGGTTCCATAAGCAGCAAAGAAAGGCAATCCTGCCATAAGTCCCTCCATCCGCGTCCGCCCCGCCCATAATCATGATGAGGCAAAAAGGAACAGCCAAACAGTCTGCGCAGAAATGGCTGGAAACAAATCCACTTCATCCAACAGTCAAAATCTTTAAAACCTGTGTGAAAATCGGCCGAAACCTGATTTTTCCAGTAGGACTTTGTATCAGCCAATGCTTTTTTCACTTTATCCGCCGTATTATATCGTTCGGCTGCCGCAAGAATTTCTTCCCCACTGTTTTCTACGCCAAGGAAAATAAAATATTCCATCTTTTCACCGGGCGCCAGGATAACGCTCTGAAAACGGAAGGCGCCCATGGCTTCTTTTCCCTCTGCGGTGCTTCCCGCCAGGCAGCCAGAATACGGTTCATAGACTGCACGGGGATGGATCAGGCTTCCTCCTTCGCCAATAAAGGATTCTACAGTAGGATAGAACTCCTCCGGCGGATTATTGCAGCCGTCATAACCACGGACATAATAAATACGGCTGTTTTCCCGATGGCCCTTTTCATCAAAAGACATCGTCGGGGCAACATAAATCCCGTTCTGATCGGTCCTTATCCGATGGAGCATAGAGGTTACATTCCGATGGTCCCGCAGGTTGTCAGCGCTTCTTCCATAAATCGGCACAGCCGCGTATGCCGTCAGTTTTTGCGGAATATCGGCCTCGTTTTTTATGGTTACCGCCATGATTTCCACATTACTGTCCCATGGAATAAAGGAAGTGACCGCAGAAGTCAGCTGAAGTGTTTGGGAAGAGCGGGTTACGGTCTGCCACATCAATCCTGCCGTTAATTCCTGTTCATCCTGCAGGGGGGAGAAACGGGCGGCTTCCTGTTCTGCCGAAGCTCCGGCGACGGAATATGCTCTCCCGTCAACCACACACCAAAAATTCCTCACCGAACGATTATTGTGCAGGTTCTCTGCACTTACCGGTTCTAACAGAAAGGTTTCCTGGTCGATTTTTGCATCTCCGCCAAGGTTTGGCGTAACAGAACTTTTTAACCCGGTTGTGGAAGCAAGAGGAAAATACAAATAACTGATATTTTCCGGCTGCCTTACCGTAAAGCTTCCATATTCGTCTATAAAATTCATATCTTTCAATTTGTATACTCCTTCCATCGTGGTTTCTGCAATCATATAAAAATTTCCTCAAAAAAGAAATCAAAAACAGGGGAAAAATATCAGAATCATGACCTCAAATCGGAAAAGAAAAGGGGAAAATGTATCATGAATTTGATATTTTGTTAAAATCCGTAATATATCCTCCCAAGAATTTCCGCTATAATCCAGCTATAAAACCAAGCACCAAACACAAACAGCAAAAGGAGGATATTGCAATGAAAAAAAGGACAGTGAGTGTATTATTGGCGGCAGCTATGGCAGCTGGTTCATTAGCAGGCTGCGGCGGTTCTGATTCCGCAAATGATGGAAAAAATGCGGAAGAAGGAAGCGTAATCAATATTTATTCCTGGAATAACGAGTTCCGTGAACGGGTAGAAGCCGTTTATCCGGAGGTGGCGGAAACCTCAAAAGACGGCACGGTAACCACTTTGAAGGACGGCACGGAAATCCACTGGATCATCAATCCAAATCAGGATGGCGTCTATCAGCAAAAGCTTGATGAAGCGCTTTTAAGACAGGCAGATGCCGCTGCAGATGATAAGGTAGATATTTTTTTATCTGAAACCGATTACGTAAACAAATACACCGACGCAGAAGCGGACGTCGCTATGCCTCTTACGGATCTTGGAATTGACCCGGATACCGATCTCGCCGACCAATATGCCTTCACCAAGGTAACCGCTTCCGATGAAAACGGCGTCCAGCGCGGTTCCACCTGGCAGTGCTGCCCAGGATTGCTTGTCTACCGGCGCGATATTGCCAAGGATGTATTTGGCACGGATGACCCGCAGGCAGTAGGAGAAAAAGTAAAAGACTGGGATACCATCAAAAATACCGCGGAAGAGTTATCCGCCAAAGGATATTTTACCTTCGCTTCCTATGCGGATACCTTCCGGCTGTACGGCAACAGCATTGCCCAGCCATGGGTAAAACCAGGGGAAACCGTGATTAACGTCGATCCGAAGATTATGGCCTGGGTAAATGATTCCAAAGAATGGCTGGATGCCGGATATCTCGACAAAACGGTGAAAGGCCAGTGGAATGCCGACTGGAACCAGGCCATGGGTTCGGCATCAAACGTATTTGCTTTCCTTTTCCCGGCCTGGGGAATCGATTTTACCTTAAAGCCGAACTGGGACGGCGATGACGGGATGTGGGCGGTTACCAATCCTCCGCAGGAATATAACTGGGGCGGTTCCTATATCCATGCGTGTACCGGCACAGATAACCCGCAGCACGTAAAGGAGATTATCCTCGCCGTGACCGCGGATAAAGATAACTTATTAACGATTTCCAAAGACTTTTCTGATTTCACCAATACGCAAAGCAGTATGCGGGCAGCTGCAGCGGACGATGCAAACTTTTCTTCCGATTTCCTGGGCGGGCAGAATGCCTTTAAATATTTCGCACCGGTTGCTGAAAATATCGTTATTGCCCCCCTGTCTTCCTATGACCAGGGCTGTGTTGAATTGATTCAAAATTCCTTCAGCGACTATCTGCAGGGGCAGGTTGACTACGACAAAGCAAAAGCTAACTTTGAGACGGCAATCTTAGAACGATATCCGGAAATCACGCAGGTTAACTGGCCAGAATAGTTCCCATGCTGCGGGGCGTTTTCCCGCAGCATACAGACAATCCAAAACCATTGTCAAATAGCGGGACATAAAAAAGAAAGGATGGCATTTCAATGAAAACTAAACGTAAGAAAATTGATTATTCAAAGTGGGGATATATCTTTATTTTACCATTCTTTTTATGCTTTTTTATTTTTTCCTTCGTTCCTTTAATAGACACAATCCGGTACAGTTTTTTTGAATATTACCGCTCGGGAATCAAGGAAATTGGCCCTAATTTCATCGGGATGGCAAACTATGGCAGCTTGTTAAAATCGGATATGATTAAATATGCCTCGAATACCTTGATCCTATGGATTATCGGATTTATTCCGCAGATTGTTATCGCCTTAATGCTCGCGGAATGGTTTGTAGACGCCCGCCTGAAAATCCATGGAACACAGTTTTTTAAAGTCGTAATATACCTTCCAAACCTGATTATGGCTTCTGCTTTTGCCATGTTATTCTTCACCATGTTTTCTACGAATGGGCCGATAAACTCGATTTTGCTGGCCATGGGCCTGACTCAACAGCCCATTGATTTTTTAGGCTCTGTCGTTGGCACACGTTCGTTGGTTGGATTGATGAACTTCCTGATGTGGTTTGGAAATACTACGATTATGCTTATGGCCGCGATTATGGGAATCAGCCCAGATATTTTTGAGGCTTCGGAATTGGATGGCTGCAACAGCATGCAGAGATTTTTCTCCATCACCCTTCCGCTGATTCGCCCGATCCTCGCCTACACACTGATTACCTCCATCATCGGCGGATTGCAGATGTTTGACGTTCCCCAGATTTTAACCAATGGCCAGGGAACCCCTGACCGTACATCCATGACTTTGATTATGTTTTTAAACAGCCATTTAAAGAGCAAAAATTATGGTATGGCTGGCGCTTTATCGGTTTACCTCTTTATTGTCAGCGGTATCCTTTGCTTCTTTGTCTACCGGATGACAAACAATGAAGATTCCGACGGCTCAAAAGCAGCAGCAAAAAAAGCAAGAAAAGGAAAGAGAGGATAAACTTATGAAGTCAAAAGGATCGAATTATTTCCGGAGTATTTTTGCCCATGTTATGCTGGTTATCCTGTCGTTTATGTGCCTGTTTTTCTTTTACTCCCTTTTTAAGATGGCGGTTGTTAATGCTTAATTAGCCAATTCCTATGTATATCTATACAATCAGTGTTTGTATTATTTCTTACCTATTAATACAAAACAGATCATTTTTTAGATCAAAAAAGGAGCAGGCCTTGTTGGCCTGCTCCTTAAATCTTAAATCTTTAGTTCAAGTCCATTACTGTATTGTTTCCCATATAATGAAGTCTTGTTTTTAATATTTCACTTATCTGTGGGATTACTATAGGCTCTCCATTAAATTCTCCTACATACCCTGGCTCATTTGGATTAGTTGTAGGTGATGATGACATCTTATACTGAACTGTCCTCGTTTTTTCATTTAATGTTGCATCATTAAAGTTAAGTGTATCATCCCTATTCTCTAATTTACCAGTTAATTTTGGATCTACAACCTCACTTCTAACTGCTTTATCACTAGGATTAAATCCAACTTGCATGAATCCCATACTTTCTACTACCTCTAAACCATCATGAGCTTCATAATACCAAGGTATGGCTTCTCTGTCTTTACCACCTTCAAAGTCTAGACTTTGAATAAAGTTTGTTACAAATTTTACCCGATCATCTATTCTCTTAACATCTGCATTAGCTAATAAACCACTTAAATTTTTATCTGCTTTAATGTTAGAACTTACAATCTCTGAACCATCTTTTGTTACTGTTACTTTACCATAAACATCACTATAGATTCTATATACGTGTTGTTCAAATGCATCATTCCATACATCAAATTTAGATGATGTTGCATCACTTGCATTACTCTTTAAATAATATTTAGGGTCTGTTGATAACTGGTTTCCACCAAAACTTGTTACAACTTGTGAACCTGCGGAACCACCAGTGTTGATTCCACTCACTTTCTTTGCTCTACTCTTTATATCACTCTCATTAGTTGATATTCCTTCCATGATCCATTTCTCTAAGTGATAATTACTTAAATTATTTTTCATATCCTCAAAGAATGCATTGGCATCTGCCTTAGCTTGTGAGGTTGTTTTTACTCCAGTATCTTCACTTAAGGTTATTTTTAAATCATCTGGTACTGACATCTCATAACTTCTGAATCCTACATAGACTTCTGGTGCATTGTTATCAGAATTTGCAGTGCTTAACTTTATAACTGCACCACCTGGTATCAAGGACTTATTAAGTAGTTGTTGTTTTATGCCATTATCTCTTAAACCTTGAATGGTTCTAGCATGTGTACTCCATTGTTCTGATGATAATAAAATTGTATCTCCTACACCTGATTGATAGACTCCTACTTCTACTGATGTGTTATCCTTCACTTCACTTAAGTTTGTGCTTACTATGTAAGCTAACTTATTTGTTGTATCTGCTACTGTTTGATACTCCATTTCTGTATAAGGATAGAACTTGAAAAATCTAATATTACCGTTTTTATCATTATTAAATCCTTTTAATAGATTCTCTTGACTTGTAAACTTGTATTTGAGATTTCTGTTGAAATTAAATGTCCTTCCATTTATACTTAATGTAAATGCTTCAGCTGTTGCACTTGATACCTTTTCACCCTTACCTGGTTGACCTAAAAATGCTTTTGTTAAAACATTGTTTGCCTGACTGAATGGGTCATTAATTGTATCAAGTGCTGGATGTGGTGAACCATCTTGTGTCACACCAGAACCGTGACAAGTATGGTCGCTCTTTGATGTGACTCTATTGTCTTCAACATCATAGGTGTAGTTAATCTTAAATGTACTATACCACTCTGTTTGTCCTTTATCTAAAACTCTTGTAGTCTGTGGTGTGTATCCTTCTGCTGTTATAAATATGTCTGCTAATTCACTCTTTACAGCATTGTTTTTATTTGGATATAAGGTAACGTTATCTTTTGCTTTATCTCTATAAATTGAGAATTTAAGATTAGGTGTTAGACCTTCTGATTGTCCTCCATCAATGCCTATTGTACCACTATCATTATTAGTTCCTATTTCTTGTGGTTGGAAGGCTCCTTGAGAACCTACAAAGGTTGTTGCTCCATAGTTTTCTTTATTTGATATTGCATAACTATAGTTCTTATCATCCATTATCGTTTCCCAATCACAGTGCCAAACATCTGAACCACTCCCATGCTGTCCACTTCCAGATTTATATAAACTACCAAAGCTATGTGTTAAGGTTACTAAAGATTGAATGTCTTCAAGTGTAAATGTATGTGCTAATTCATTTTGATGAAGTGTGATTTTACTATCTGCTTCTATTGGTTTATATTTGATATAAACTATCCTTGATGTTGGGTCTACTGGAATTATTGAATTAGAACCTGGCTTTCCAGTTGTACTATCAAAATTATCTGGTATTGGGTCTGGCTTATTTGGGTCTTGTTTATCTTTTTCGTACTCATAACCTGGCTCTACTGTATCATAAGTGGGAACCCATGGTATCTCCTCTATCTTATTTGAACCGTCTGGAAAATATTTAACGATTGTAAGAATAGGAGTTGATACCAACCTTATATAAAGAGTTGTATCTGGGTCTGTAGCTTTTATTTTAACTCTTTCTGCTTTTGTTCCTTCATAAGTGTTCTTTGGTGCTTTATTTGTTTTCCAAACATCATAATCATCTGTTGGGTTTGTTGGAGGTGTGAATGTTGATGATGTGTAATAATTATCTACTGTATACCCTGGCTCATCATCTATTTGAATTGTATGTATTGCTTGTTCTCTTGTATGATTTTCTTTGTATATATAGGAACCATCTGGATTCTTTTCAGCATAGAATTTCACTATGTTGAATTTATGATCCGTTCCTTTTTCTTCATAATCAGTTCCCTCACTTGGATACTCTGGTAACTTGGGTGTACCATCTGGATTCGAATTTTCAGGTGATGGGCCTGGTTTGTAATTATTTTTTGGATATGTAGATGAATCCCATGTATGTGTAATTAAATCATCTAAACTCATCCCAAAATACATAACGCCATATCCTAATGTATTCCATTTACTAACCTTTTCAACCAACCACATTGGTCTGTCTTCATGAGGTGCTAATCCATATTGCTCTTTTTCTAACCTGTATGTCCTCTCTGGTAACATATTACCATACCCTGCTATTACCTCGTATTCCAAAAGTTTTTGAATCCAAGCATTATAATCTGTATCTATATTAGGCATATCCTTGCCTTCTTCTGTCGCCCTTACCACTTGATTTATTCTTCTGGCCATATATTGTGCTTCATTTGTAGGTGTACCATAAATGATTTTATCTTCTGACCAATAATAAGTAGAAGCTAATTCAGGAATGTGAGGCGTACCATCTTTATTTACTCTAAGTGAATAATTATATTTAGGATCAGGTTGCAATGTCTTAAATTCATGTCCATAAGTACCAAAATTAATTATTGGAGTTGACCAACCTATTGGCTCAAATGCTAATTTGGCTTGGTAATGTTTTAAAGTCTCTATCATAGGAGTAGCTGTTGTTTTCTTTTCTTCTTCACTTAAACCATTATATTTAATAACACAATCATCATAGTATTTCTTTACTTCTGGATCTAAGAGTTCAAAAATGGGTTCTATCCCACCATTAACTACTCCTAATCCATTTCTCTTTGGTAATTGTAATTCAACAAAAAGATTTATAATTAAATTTTTGTCCTTATCCCAATTTTCAATACTTACTGGTCTCATCATGAGGTTCTTCATATATTCACCAGTTTGCACCATTGAACCCCTAATAGATGCTATTGCACTTGGAATATAATCTAACATTACACATTCTTGACCTGTTTCAGGGTGTTTGTAAGTTACTTCTTGTCTACTTTCAAAATTTCCTGAAAATGGGCTTGAATATCCAGTACCATTTGTTATTTTATTGTTCAAAGCCAATTGTAACTCTGGTATAGTATACATTTTACCATCTACTAGGCCTATATTTGATCCACTTGTAGCATCTTTCTTAAAATTAGTTCTTGTAATTGATTTTACACCACCACTTTCAGGAGTATGCCCATCCTTATATAACCTAGCTGCACCTGGTATTGTTTCTGCTCTTATTGGATCTGTCTTCGCCCCACTCAAATAAATAATTTCTTTATAAATATCTCCACCTTTATTTGGAAATATACCTGTTACATGAAACCATTGGTCTACTCCCTCTCTGGCTCCTGGTACATTCTGCATTTCCCAATTTGTAGCAGCCTTCATTTTGTTTAAATCCCATGGATAGTAATTTACAAAATCTACTAAATTAGAAATTGGTATACCATCATTGTTTACTATGTAGCATCTGAAGCCTGAATTTTCATGCCATGAAAAAGCTGTAGCCACACGCTCAACTGTACTTGGTCCAGTATGCCATCCACTTCCAGTACCATTAGATTCTATATCATCACCCTTAGTTTCCGCTATAGCTAATAATGGTGATTGTAAAATTAATGGTATTGTCATTAATGCTGTAGCTATTCTTTTTATAAATCTATTCATGTATTAAAGCCTCCTTTTTAGTATCCTCTTGATATAACTGATATTTTATTGTATAAATCATACAATTCATCTTCACTGTAATTATCAATCATTTCTGGTGTAATCTCATGTAATTCTGGATATTCAGGTGCATATTTTTTTACTTCCGATTTAAGTACAATTCTTAAATCCCTTATTGCATCTTGTGCTACTAATTCACTCATCTTTAAACTTACTCCACTTTGGAAATCTGAAAATTCATCTTGTGAAAATGATTCTGCTTCTTTACTCTCATCTACTATATAATCTTCCTCTTTGACTGACTGGGCGTCTATAGAAACTTGCTCAACCATTTGAGATATACTTTCTATTTCACTCTCTTCTATTGCTTGTGCCTCTTCTTCTGATAAGATGTTTCCGCTTTCATCTACATATGCTACTTTTGTTTTATTAGGTTTTATCTTATTAATATCAAATTCTTCTAAACTATTCGAGTTATCTACTTGTACTTTTGTCTCTATTGGTGTTTCTGTTTCTTTTGGTGCTAGTGTCGATACTACTGGTTCTTTAAATGGATCTTCATTTGTTTTCTTATAAACTAAGGTAAATACAATCCCTAGTAAAAGTGCTGACCCTAAAATTATTGGTATTAGTATCTTTTTGTTTTCCATGTTTTTATGTTCCCCTTTCTTTAAATGTCTTTAAATATAATAAGAGTGATCTCTTCGATCACTCCTAAAATTATTAGCTTATTCTTATTAATTCTGTTTTTATTTTTTAGTTCCAATCAATCTTTACACCACTACCGCCACCATCATATTTATTTGCATCATACATCTCTCTTATCAAATCATCATTATACCCAAGATCTCTACATCCATCTACAAAGTCTTGTGGTATTACACGTCCATCAGATGCCCTAAGTTCACCAGTTGATTTAGTATTGCCAAATTTATCTTTATCTGATGAAGTATTTCCAGATCCATTGTTTCCACTTGAATAACTGCCTTTGCTATTTCTAAATGAACTTGTATAAACAATATTATTGTTATCTATATTCACTGTTGTTAATCCATAAATTGCTTGAAGCCCTGACCGACCATCTTGATTATTTATATTTCCAAATGCCCCTGAATGGTCAGAAGTAAGATCCAGATAAATTCCATCATAGACTCCACTCTTGTATCTTAGCATACCGTAGTAGCCCTCATGATTTGTTTCTAATGAATAGATGTTTCCAGTTTGATCTTGAACTAAACCTGCTGATACCATGTTGCCATTGGAATCTATTAAATACCATATATCTTTGTTGTTAGAGACAACTGCGTCATCACAGAGCCAGGCATTGGTGATTGTGTTACCATTCTCATCATTAATATGCCATCCACCATTGTTATCTTGATACCAATATTCACTAAAAGTAGGTGCCGTGGCCTGAACTGTACTTGTATGTGTTGTAACTGCAAAATTCGTAGTAGCCGCATATGCTAACACATCAGCATCTGATAATGTGAATCCTAGTGCTAACATCATCATTACTAAGGTTAATGCTGGTAACTTGAATGTTCTTTTCTTTAAAACTCTTTTAAATCCTTTTGGTAATGGCTTTAAATCACTCTTGTTTAATAATCGCTTAGGCATATTCATGCCCTCCTTTCATTTTTATAATTCACTTTATAATACATAAATGTGTATCATAAAGAATATCCCACAATGCAATAATTAGTAAAATTATATGCTGAAAATCAGAGCTTCTTTCTTTAATACACTTATTTGTGTAGGTTCATGGTATATGCATTCTTACACATATACCATGTTAACCATTGTTAAGTATTTCCCTGATAAACCAACTATTCTATTTTTATTTCAATACACTTATCTGTGTAATAAAATTCTATTCTATAAAAAAATTTTTCACCTATTATATATTTTTCTGCTTCTTTTCTAGCATACTAAATTCTAAATTCTGATCCCTAAAACTTTAAAGATCAATACCGTCCGATTTTATGTTTTATAGATTAAATTCAATTTTGATTAGTGAATCCATGCTCACATTTAAATTGCTTAAATATCCTTTTATAGCCTCCCATACTTTGATAATTTTAGAATCACTCATATGTCTTATGTAGTCTCTTCCTTTATCTAAAACTTCTATATATGTTATTGGTGATATTATATAATCATCTATTTCTTCATCTTTATCCCAATCCTCACACTCAAACTTTATTAGATTATTTGATTTTAATGCTTTAAAATCATCTATCTGTTCATCCATATAAAATCCGTTTTCTTCCATTCCCAAATCTCCAATTT
>CAMSTY010000040.1 GCA_947063875.1 uncultured bacterium | reverse complement strand
TCCTATATTTAGAGCATTTATTCAGTTTTCAGAGTTCTTAACTAACTGACATTGCCTGTGAATACTATGCGTTTTCTGATTCCAACGATCTGACCACGATTGTGACTAAGGCAGCGGATGAGAGCGATGTGATTTATGTGCCTACAGACAATACGGCAGCCGCCAATGCGGAGCTGGTGAACAATGTCTGCCAGCCGGCCGGCGTTCCGGTAATCGCCGGCGAAGAGGGGATCTGCAAGGGCTGCGGCGTGGCGACCCTGTCCATCAGCTACTATGACCTGGGCGTAGGCACCGGTAAGATGGCAGCTAAGATTCTGACCGGCGAGGCAGATATTTCCGAAATGCCTATTGAGTACGCGCCTCAGTTTACCAAGAAGTACAACAAGGCCATCTGTGATGCTCTGGGTGTTACCATTCCGGAGGATTACGTGGAGATTGAGGAATAATCTCAAAAAATAACGGGGAAGAAAGCAGAACTGTTATAAAAGGCGGCGGGGGAGGAGAACCTTTCCCGCTGCACAACCAATTCTCGCAGAACAAGGGATGAATAGAATATGATAAGTTTATTGAACGCACTGCCTGGAGCGGTGGCCCAGGGATTAATATGGGGGATTATGGCAATCGGTGTATATATCACCTACCGGATTCTGGATATTGCGGATCTGACCGTAGACGGATCGCTCTGTACCGGCGGCGCGGTCTGTATCATGCTGATGCTGGGCGGACAGAATGTGTGGGTAGCCCTGTTAGGCGCATTGCTGGCAGGCATGGCAGCCGGACTGGCAACCGGTCTTTTGCATACATTTATGGGGATTCCGGCGATCCTGGCAGGCATTTTGACACAGCTGGGATTGTATTCGATTAATTTGAAAGCAATGGGAAAGGCGAACCAGGCGATTAATGTGGATAAATTCAATCTGCTGGTTTCGCTTCGTTTTACAAAAAACGTTCCTTTTTATAAAAATTCAATTTTGATTGTAGCGGTGATGATTATTGTCCTGATCCTGATTCTTTACTGGTTTTTCGGGACAGAACTGGGCTGCTCGCTGAGGGCCACCGGCTGCAACGACAAGATGGCCCGCGCACAGGGGATCAATACAGATTTTAACCGGGTCCTGGGACTGATGATTTCCAATGGCCTGGTGGCTCTTTCCGGCGCACTGCTGGCCCAGTATCAGGGTTTTGCGGACATTAATATGGGGCGGGGAGCCATTGTCATCGGCCTGGCCGCCGTGATTATCGGCGAGGCAGTTTTCGGCAAGGTTTTCCGCAACTTCGGTTTCCGCCTCCTGGGAGTGGCGCTGGGGTCGATTATCTACTATCTGGTGATGCAGTTTGTAATCTGGCTGGGAATTGACACAGACCTGCTGAAATTTCTGCAGGCGGCAGTGGTGGCAGTTTTCCTGGCGATTCCTACCTGGAAGGAACGATATTTCTCCAAACCGGTGAAAAAAGGAGGGCAGAACTGATGCTGGAGGTAAAAAAGATATATAAAACCTTTAATCCGGGGACAGTGAATGAGAAGCAGGCCCTTCGGGGACTGAGCCTGACTCTGAAGGACGGGGATTTTGTGACTGTAATCGGCGGCAACGGCGCAGGAAAGTCCACGCTTCTGAATGCGATTGCCGGCACCTGGCAGGTGGATGAAGGACAAATTATTATCGACGGCATGGATGTAACCAAGCTGCCGGAATATAAGCGCGCCGCGTTTCTGGGCCGGGTGTTCCAGGACCCGATGAACGGCACCGCCGCAACCATGGGAATCGAGGAGAATCTGGCTCTGGCTCTGCGCCGGGGACACCGCCGGACCTTGAAATCAGGGATTGCAAACAGTGAGAGAAAGCTGTACCGGGATCTGCTGGCAAAGCTGAATCTGGGGCTCGAGAACCGGCTGACCTCCAAGGTAGGACTTCTTTCCGGCGGCCAGCGGCAGGCCCTGACCCTTTTGATGGCGACCCTGGAGAAACCGAAGCTTTTGCTTTTAGATGAACACACGGCGGCGCTGGACCCCAAGACAGCCGCAAAGGTTCTGGAGACCACAGAGACCATCGTCAACCAGGATCATTTGACAACACTGATGATCACCCATAATATGAAAGATGCGATTCATATCGGGAACCGCCTGATTATGATGAATGAGGGACAGATTATCTATGATGTGGCCGGGGAGGAGAAAAAACAGCTGAAGGTGGAGGATCTGCTGCATAAGTTTGCGGAGGCCAGCGGAGGCGAACTGGCGAATGATCGGATGATGCTGGCGAAGTAAAGGGAGATGGGGGGATAATGGCGGGGGTCCGCGTCTGAGGAATGAGAGAATGTCTTCAGACATTCTCTCATTCCTCAGACGCTGTGTTTTTGCTTAGGTGTATTTTTAGTTGATGGTGATAGAGAGTAGTTCCCAAAACCGTTTGCCCCGGATTGCATTTGCAGGAGTCTTAGAAAGGCTTAGGCGGCAGGAATCTGCGTTAGGGACCAAAATAGCCGATGTTTGAGCGAAGCGAGTTTCGGTATTTTGGTCCCTGTTTTTAGCAGATTTCTGGCGTCTTAGGCTTTCTTAGGCTCCGAAACAGCAATCCGGGGCAAACGGTTTTGGGAACGTACCCCACAGCCAAAACACAAACACAAACAACGAGCGGAACCTTTTTGCATTTCCCCGGATTATGTGGTATGATAAAGACAAAGAACAAAAGCGTGATTAGCTTCAGAGAGGAGGTTGTTTCATGGACAGAAGCAGGCTGGTGATTACGATCGAGAGGCAGTACGGCAGCGGGGGAAGGATCGTGGGGCAGAGGCTGGCGGAGGAACTGGGGATTCCTTTTTATGACGATGAGATCCTCAGCATGACAGCAGAAAAAAGCGCGGTGGGAGAGCAGTATTTCCGGCTGGCGGATGAGAAGGCAGGGAATAATCTTCTGCGCCGGATTGTGGGCGGGATGCGCCATGCCCCTACAGGAGCGCCCAAGACCACGGGAGATGTGACGTCGCCGGAGAACCTTTTTAAGTTTCAGTCGGAGGTGATTCGGGAATTGGCGAATACGGAGTCCTGTGTGATCGTGGGCCGGTGTGCGGATTTTGTGCTGGAGTCAGCGGGAAAGGAGGATTTGATCAAGATCTTCGTCTATGCGGATACGGATACCTGTATCCGGCGGACCATGGAGGTGGACGGGATCACCGACACCAAGGAGGCTCTGGCCAAGCTGAACCGGATTACCAAGCAGCGCCGGGAGTATCACCACTACTTTACCGGAAAAGAGTGGGAGGATATGGAAAATTATGATCTTCCCATCAATGCCAGCCGGCTGGAACTGGGGCAGGTGGTGGAGATGATAAAGACTTATATCCGGATGATAGGATATGAAGTATAGAATGATGGAAAAAGACGTGCCGCGGCGAATGTTATGCTGCAGGCACGTCTTTTTATAAAGTTACTTTTTCTCTATCTCTTCTGCTTCGATCTCTTTGTCCGTAATGGTGCCGATATAGAAGATCCGTACGGTATCGCCGGCGCTGTATTCCGTAAAGTCAAGGTCATCGGATACAAAGGTGTAGAAGTCTTCATTGGCAGATTCCAGCACGATGTTGTTCTCCTCAGACTGGACTACCTTACCGACAAATGCGTTGCGCTCTGCTGCCTCGGTGTCATAGGAGTCTTCCATCACGACTTTGACTGCCATAGCTTCATCGTCAAGGTCTCCGATGTAGGTGACGGTGGCTTCTTTGTCTGTAGTAATGCCGTCGGTGGCTACGATATAGGCATTGGCGATATTTACCGTGTAGCTTTCCCCATCTTCCAGTTCGAGGGTAAGCGTAGCGTCATCGGCTGCAGTGACGGTGCCGGTAGCTGTTGGGTCGCTGCTCAGCGCGATAACGGACTCCAGGACTTCTACATAGATCGCAGGAACCGGATCTTCGGTAGTCTCATAAGGGAAGGTAATCTCAACCAGATCACCCTCGGCAAACGGGAATTCCCGGACTACTTCGGCTTTGGAAAGGTCATAATCCTTTTCGCTGTCATCATCGTCGCTCAGAACAGTAAGAATATCCCCGTTGATGGCAGTAACCACACCGGTCATGGATTCTTCCTCTACATCTTCTTCTGCTTCCGTTTCTTCGGCGGATTCCGTGGCTTCCGTAGCTGCTTCCGTGGATTCAGCGGTTGTAGTGGCAGTGCCACTGTTGTTGGAAGAACATGCGGTTGCGCCGAGTGCCATCGTAAGGACAGCCATAACTAACCATGTTTTTTTCATAATTGCTAATCACTCCTCTTGTGAAAATTTAAACCATGTCATTCTCCCATCTTTGAACAGGAGGGAAAACGGCCGCTGCAAACAAAAGTTTACTACAAATGAAAGAAAAAAACTATTGATTTTTTATTAAATTTCCGCTAAACTGTGAATATTTTGTGAAACCTATGGCAGATATAGTATTTTGCTATTTGACCATGGAAAAAAAGCATACTAAGATTGAGTCAGAACAAGGAAAGAGCGGGGCATTTATCATGAAGAGATACCAAAGACTGCTGGAAATATTTTATATTATGGCAAAGATCGGGTTGTTTACATTTGGAGGGGGATGGAGCATCATTGCCCAGATGCAGAACGAATTTGTGGACAAGAGGGGATGGCTGACAGAGGAGCAGGTGGTGGACTATATGTCTCTGGCCAGATCCTTTCCGGGGGTGATGATCATTAATATGTCCGTATTCTGCGGCTATGCCATGGAAGGAGTGGCCGGGGGAGCAGTTGCGGCTGTCGGACTTTCGGCTCCGGCGCTGGCGGCGATTGCATTGGTGACTTATTTCTATTCTTCCCTGCGGGATAATATTTTTATGGCCCGGGCGCTCAATGGGGTTCGCAGCGTAGTAGTGCCGATTATCATCAGCGCTTGTCTGAAACTGAAGAAAACGGCGGTAAAGGGACGGCCTGCCTACGTGATTCTGGCAGTATCTTTTGTGATCTGTGCTTTGACAGGATTTAATAAGCTGCTGCTGGTATTGGCTGCTTTGGCGGCAGGCCTTCTGATCTGGAGAGGGGAGATTGCGGATGACATATCTTAGGCTGTTTTTGTCGTTTATGAAGATCGGGTTTTGCAGTTTTGGCGGGATGACGATGATTCCGGTGATTAATGATGAAGTTCTTCGTTATGGATGGATGACCCCGGTGGAAGTGATGGATATTGTGGCAGTGGCAGAGATGACTCCGGGATCACTGGGGATTAACTGCGCTACCTTTGTCGGACTGCGTACGGCAGGCCTGCCAGGCGCTCTTTGCGCCAGCTTGGGAGTGATGATGCCGTCTCTGACCCTTTCTATGATAGCGGCTCATTTCATTTTCCACCTGAAGGGCAACTCGTATCTGGAAAGCGCCATGCGTGGAGTGAGGCCGGCCAGTATGGGAATGCTGATGGCGGCGGCGGTAACTCTGGGTTTTGCCACGTTTGTCCCGGAAGGTGCGATTGCCTGGAATCTGGTGGGGATCGCTGTGGTGTGCGGAGTGCTTCTGATTAAAAAAGAATTATCCATTCCCAAGACGATTTTGATCGCGGCAGTGCTCGGATTGATCCTGGGATAATATCCCGGAAATCCATTTGTGCTGCTGGTAACAGAATTTTAATAATTTTTCTGCTATTCGGTATCGAAAAGTGGAGAATTTTATGATATAATCGCTCTCGAGATTATAGTGGCACCGGATTGTGCCCGGAGGATATTCTATAATCTCCATGTAAGGAGATCATAACATGCCAGATAAGAGAGAATACAACAGCAAGGATTATATGCGTGTCCTGAATAAGTCGCGCCGGAGAAGAAAAAAGCTTCCGATTTATCAGAATAAGGTTGCCGTTATATCTGCGATTGCTGTCGTAGCGGTGTTTGCTGTTTTCGGCAGTGTTGTCGGCAGCCGCCGTAAGGCGGATAAGGATCAGGAGGCAGTGGCGTCGAATCAGGAAGAATCTTCTTCTGAGATTAAGGTGGCGGTGGAACCCACGCTGTCTGCGGAGGAGATTGAACGTCAGAGGGTTTTGCAGGAGAAGCAGGCGGTCGTGGATTCTTATGAGAATCTGGGATTGGCTCAGGTTGCCGGTTATCTGAATGTGCGTGAGGCACCGGGTTCAAATGGGAAAATTATCGGAAAGCTGCAGCAGAACAGCGCCTGTGAGGTTTTGGAGACAGAAGGGGAGTGGAGTCACATTACCTCCGGAGGCATCGAAGGCTATGTCCATAACCGTTATATTATCAGCGGGTCCCAGGCGCGCCAGGAAGCTTTGGAGCAGGTAAAGCAGATGGCGGAGGTCAATACCGAGAAGCTGAACATACGTTCGGAACCGAATATGGAGGATGCCACCAATGTAGTGGCACAGGCGTTGATTTATGAGCGTTATCCGGTGCTGGAGGAACTTGACGGCTGGATCCGGATTGAAGAAGGCTATGTTTCCAGTGAATACGTGACGGTGAAATATGCCTTGAATGAGGCGCGGAAGCTGGATTTGCGGGCGATGGCTTTGAACCAGTATGACCATCTGGTGATTTCCAAGGTTGACAATTATCTGAATATCCGCAGCAGTCCCAGCATGGAAGACGATACCAATGTGATCGGTAAGTTTCCCAGCAAAGCCGCGGGAGAGATTTTGGAGACGCAGGATGGCTGGTATAAAGTAAAATCCGGCGCCATTACCGGTTACGTTGCGGCGGACCCCGAACTTGTGGCGGTTGGCCAGGAGGCCAGGGATCTGGCGCTGGAATCTGCGACGCTGATGGCGATCGTCAACACGGACCGGCTGAATGTGCGTTCCGAACCCAGCACCACGGCAAAGATCTGGACACAGATTTCCAAAGAAGACCGCTATACGGTGCTGGATCAGCTTGACGGCTGGATTCAGATAGAGCTGGACACCGGCGACGGAGGGGACGGAGAGGAATCCGACAAGGCCTATATTGCCACCAGGGACGACAATGTGGAAGTGCGTTATGCGCTGACGGAGGCGATCAAGTTCTCGCCGGTAGAGGAGCGGGCGAATCAGCAGGCGGCTCTGCGCAGCAAGGTCGTAAATTATGGGCTGCAGTTTGTAGGCAACCGTTATGTCTGGGGCGGGACGAATCCCAATACCGGCGCCGACTGTTCCGGTTTTGTGCAGTATGTAATGCGGAATGCCGCCGGGGTTTCTCTGCCGCGTACTTCCAGGGAGCAGGCGAAAGCGGGACGGGCGGTAACTTCCAGCGAGATGCTGCCCGGAGATTTGATTTTCTACACGAACAGCAGCGGGGTGGTCAATCATGTGGCAATGTATATTGGAAACGGGCAGATTGTCCATGCGGCCAGCCGCCGGAGCGGTATTAAGATTTCAACATGGAACTATCGGAGGCCAAAGACAATAAGAAGGTTTTTGGATTAAGAGATGAAAAGAGCCAGGGGATGCGGACCTGGCTCTTTTTATTTCTTAGGGGCAACCCCATGTCTGTAGCAGAGGTTATTCTGCCGGGGCCTGACAACTCACCCGGTAGACTTTAATGGTTTTACCATTGCGGCTGCTAAAATAGATATAGTCGCCCCGATGGCTGTAAATAGGATGGGGGTGGGCATCCTGGCCCAGCCAGTCGCTTTCATGGCGGCACAGGGGCTGCCATTTTATCTGGCCGTTCTCCCAGTCAACATCCTGGATGGAGATGTAGGCCCCGTCCTTTTTATGGGGATCAGGGCCGTTGTCCGTGCTGTTGTCGAAAACAGCCTTGATCTCTCCCGGGAATTTGAAATAGCCGTCACAGACCAAATGGCCAAAATGATCCATGGTAAAATGGCCGTAGGCATCATAGTCTTCAGGCAGGGCGATCTCTCAGTAGTCAAAAGTCTCCATATTTACCTTGCCAACAAATGCCAGCCCCTGGTCATAAGTGCCGTGATAGATGACAGCCTTTCCGTCGTCTTGCCACATCTCATGACAGACCCAGTCATGACGGCTGCGCTTATGCCCATTGTGCTCCATGCCCTCGGTGCGGACCCGCAAAATCTCGTCTTTTTGGTGGTCATAGAGCCAGATGCGGCGGATGCCGCAGTCAAAGCTGGACCATTCATGATTGTAAAGAATCTGCTCCTGGTTGGCCGGGTTAAATTGTACGTGGGTGATCCAGCAGTCAGGAACGGCCTTTTCGTAGAGAAGACTGCCGGTGGCAGTATCATATACGCAGAGATAGCTGCTTAAATGTTCTTTTTGCACCCGCTCGTCAATGTCATAGACAGGCCGTTTGTCCAGGCCGCTTCCTTCAGTCTTTGGATCATAGTCCAGGCATCGGCCGTGCGTCACCGGCACACAGAGCAGGGGCCGGTCAGCATTCTGATCAACAATGCGGGAAATCACTGCAAGAAGTATATCTGGGAGATGAGTGTGGAGGAATATGTGAGCGTGCTCAATGTTCATCTGGTAGGAGCGTTTGCCCTGACGAAGGCTCTGGTTCCCCAGATGAAGGAACTGGGCCGTGGGCGGATGATTTTCCAGGCTTCCATGACCAGCTATATCGGGCAGCCTCAGGTGGCCGGATATTCCACGGCAAAGGCCGGGTATCCGGGGCTGATCCATACTTTGACGGATGATCGGAAACCCCATCTATATCTGGTGCGCTCTGGAGTTGAAGCGTTATTTTGATATTGATGAGCCGGTGTCGGCCGCCAATGCGCAGGAGATCTATGATCAGACCAAGAGGCTGATTGTAAAGAAGCATATGACGCGCCGCTGGTGTATGGAGCATTCCCATGTGGAACTGGTTTCTACCACGGAAGATCCTGTCGATACTCTGGAATATCATCAGAAAATGAGAGAAGACCCATCCATGAAGACCCGGGTTATCAGTGCATTTCGACCGGATCGGGCCATGTTTCTGGATGATGTAGAGTTTAAGAGCTATATGGGACTTCTGGGGGAGAGCGCCGGAATGGAGATCGGAAGTTTTGACCGGATGCTAAAGGCATTGGAGGCGCGGCTTCAGTTCTTTGGACGAATCGGGACTACGGTGTCGGATGACGGAATCCCTTATTTTAAATGGGAAGATTATACGGACCAGGAGATTGAGGGGATATGGAAAAAGGCTTATGAGGGAAAAACTCTTACCGAAAAGGAATGCGATCAGTATCGGAGCGCCTTTTTGTTTGAGATGGGGCGCATGTACTGCCGTAATGGGTTTGTCATGCAGCTGCATATCGGTACCTATCTGAATGCCAATACCTCAAAGGTGGAAGCCATCGGAAAGTCTACCGGGTTTGACTGCACGGACAATCGCACCAGCGTATATAGTGTAGGACAGCTTCTGGACCGCCTGACAAGGATTGGGGAATTGCCGAAGACGATCCTCTATCCCTTGGATGGAACGAAGATCGAGAACTGGGCGGTGCTTGCGGCAGGATTCTGTGAGGGCGGCACAAAGGCGAAGGTGCAGCTGGGGGTTCCCTGGTGGTTTAATGACCAGGCATTTGGGATTCAGCGTCAGTTTGAAGCCTATGCGAACCTGTATCCGGTTTCCCTTTCCGTGGGGATGCTGACGGACAGCAGAAGCTTTATCAGTTACCCGCGGCACGAATTGTATCGCCGGGTGCTGTGCGATTATTTTGGACGGCTGGTAGAGCGCGGAGAGTATTTTGGCAGTGAAGAGGATTTGAAGGAGATGATTGAGGGCGTCTGCTACGGGAATGTGAAGGAGTTCTTTGGATTTGAGTAGGGATTATGCAAAAGGGGCCGTTCTTCGGGGCGGCCCCTTTTTTTGTTGCCCGCTTTTGGAATCCGTGTTAAAATAAGAAAGATTGGAGAAACAGGCAGAAAGAAGAAAGCAGGGCGGGATGTACGAATATATAAAAGGATGCTGGCTGGGGATTTCTTTGAAGAAAAAGTTAGGTATATACGTCTGCCTGATGATTCTGGTAATCAGTGTGTCGGCATTGTTCAGTTTCCTTTTGATGGATTTTGCAGTGGGAAATTTCAATATTATTCTGGATGACAACTCGCGGTGCTACAATTTTCAGGAGGCGGTGGAACTGGAGGCCCATGCTTTTGGAAATTATATCCGCAACCGGACTTTGGAGAATGAACAATATTATAAGGAAGCATGTCAGCAGTCAGAAGACAGTTTGGGGCAGCTTCCCTTTGACTATCTGACAATCGGGCCAGAGAGATACGTGAAAACCTGGAATATACGGAATGCCTATGAAAACTATCGCGTCTCGCGGGATGGGATTCTGAAAGAACAGCCCAAAGGGACGGAGTATATTGCCAGCCTTTATCGTGTGTATTCCATGCAGGAATATTTGCAGACTTATGCCCGCCAGCTTTTGCAGCTGACCATGGTGGCAGGAGATATCAGCTATCAGAGGCAGGTCCCCTTTTTTTACCGGATGCCCTATCTGATTTTGCTGCTCTCGGTGGTTATGATTGCGGCCATGACCTTTTTAACCAGATTACTGTCCCATGCGGTGGTAGATCCCATGGAATTGCTGGCAGAGGCCACCAGAAAAATAGCGGTCAATGATTTCAGCGGCGAAGACCTGACTGTGGAGAACCGGGATGAGATGGGAGAGATGGTTCTGGCGTTTAACCGCATGAAGCATGCGACAGAAGGATATATCCATACGCTGGTGAAAAATCATGAGATTTCGGAGCTTCTTCATAAGGAAGCCATGGAGAAAATGGAGATGGAAAAGCAGCTGGAGGCAGCGCGGCTGGACCTTTTAAAAAGCCAGATTAATCCCCATTTCCTTTTTAACACTTTGAATATTATTGCCTGTATGGCAAAATTGGAGGAGGCCCTTACCACAGAAAAGATGATTACCAGTATGGGCAACCTGTTTCGCTATAATTTAAAGACGACAGAGCAGATCGTGCCTCTGGAACGGGAATTGAAGGTAGTCCGCGATTATATGTATATTCAGGAGATGAGGTTTGGAAACCGGATACGGTATGATTGCTGCCTGGAGGTAGATGAGGCTACAGCCAAGATACCGGCGTTTACGCTCCAGCCTCTGGTTGAGAATGCGATTGTGCATGGGGTGGGAAAAAAGGAACAGGGAGGCAGGGTGTTTTTGCGGGTTTGGCAAAAGGAAAATATGATGATAATATCCGTGGCAGATACTGGTATTGGTATGGATAAGGAGGCCAGGAATGGGTTGGAGGAAGCATTGAAAAACCGGCATACATCGAAGGTAGGGATCGGACTGGGGAATATTTACCAGAGAATTCATACGATGTATCAGGAAGGCGAGATGAAAATATACTCGCAAAAGGGTCGGGGAATGGTGATCCAAATCGCGATTCCCCAAAAAGCGGAAAAGGAACAGATGGTTGCAAGGGAAAGCAGATAGGAAAAGAACACCAGAAGAGAGGGGAATTCCATGATTCGTATACTGATTGCGGATGATGAAATGCTTGAGAGAACCGTGCTTTGTAAAACTCTGCAAAAAAATCTGGAGGACAGATGTGTTGTTTTTCAGGCAGAGAACGGAAGGGAAGCGCTGAAAATCTACGAAGAGCAGAAAATCCAGGTTGCCATTATGGATATCGAAATGCCGGGGATTAATGGGATTGAGGCGGCAGAGAGGATTCGGGAGAGGGATAAAAAATGCTGTATTATATTTTTGACGGCGTTTGACGAGTTTGCTTATGCACGAAAAGCGATTACTGTGCGGGCATTGGACTATCTTCTGAAGCCATATGAGGAACGGGAACTGATGCTGGTGGTGGAGGAGGCCATAAGACTGGTAAAAGAACAAGAAGGGGAGGAACGCGAGACAGAAGAGTACTCAGCCGATTTTGACAGCGAGGTCCTTTCCGCAGATGATGGCGAGAATGTACGCTTAACCGGAGTGAAGGAGAAAATCGAACAGTATATCTGTGAAAATTACATATACGATATTTCCATGCAGGATCTGGCGCGTACCATGAACTATTCGGAAGCTTATTTCTGTAAGCTGTTCAAACAGTATTTTGGCAGAAATTTCACTTCCTATCTGACGGACTACCGGGTGGAAGCTGCCAAGAAGCTGCTGGAAGATCCCATGGTGAATGTCAAGGAAATCGGAAAGGCGGTGGGTTATGGGGATTCCAACTACTTTGCCAAGGTATTCCGGCGTGTCAGCGGAATGAGCCCCACGGAATACCGGGCCCGGATCTTTCAGGGAAAACAGGAAAGCGGAGAAAAGCAGAATAAGAGTCAGGAACCATAATTATGCCGCCAATATATTGTATATAGGAAAAATGATTTGTGTGATATGTATAAATAAATTTTTTCAACTGGTTAAAATTCTACTATGATTCACAAAAATTTACCATTCCTTCCCGATGGCTTTTATCCTATAATAAAAATGTATTCTGGGTGCCAGACCGAGATGGTTTGACCCGGAACAGATTTCATAAAAATCATAAGGAGGGATTGTTTTATGAAAAAAAGTTGGATTAGTATCGCATTGTGCGCGGCTATGGTTGCGGCGACCATGTCAGGATGCGGACTGAAGGAGCCGGAGGCCCCTGCGACAACGGCTGCTCCGGCTACGGAAGCGCCTGCCGCAGGTGACGAGGCAGGAGAGGCAGAGGATGGCGGAGAGGCTGCCGGTGACGCGGCTGCCGCGAATGATCCGGCAGTTACCCTGGTGTATGCGGAAGTAAATCCTCTGGATACGATTGTAGGACAGACCGATTCCTATTTTAAGGAGAAAGTAGAAGAACTTTCCGGCGGCTCCATTACCATCGATCTGCAGGCATCCGGCGTTCTTGGTTCTGAGAACGATGTGCTGGATACCATGTTGGGCGGCGGCGGCACCATTGCTATGTCCCGTATCTCTGCATTTGCCCTGACCAGCTACGGCGGTGAGAAGTCTATGCTTCTGTCCATCCCGTATACGTTTGTAGACCGGGATCATTTCTGGAATTTTGTGACTTCTGACCTGGCGCCTGAATTCCTGCTTGAGCCCCATGAAAATGGCACGGGTGTAAGAGGATTATTCTATGGAGAGGAAGGCTTCCGTCATTTCTTTACCAAGAATCCGGTGAACAGCCTGGAGGACCTGGCAGGCATGAAGCTGCGTGTTTCCAACGATCCCATCATGAACGGCATGGTGGAAGGACTTGGCGCTTCTCCCACAGTTGTGGCATTCGGCGAGTTGTATTCCGCACTGCAGACCGGCGTTGTGGACGGAGCTGAGCAGCCGATCGCCAACTACAAGTCCAATGCTTTTCCGGAGGTTGCCAACAACCTGATCCTGGATGGACATACACTGGGCGCGATCCAGGTTATCATCACAGATGAGGCGTGGGACGGACTGACTGAGAACCAGCAGAACGCCATGATGGAGGCTGCAAAGCTTGCTTCTGAGTACAATCGTCAGATTTCTGAGGAAGCTGAGAATAAGGTTCTGGATGAACTGAAAGCAGAAGGCTGCAACGTTGTGGAAGTGACGGACAAGGCTCCGTGGCAGGAAGCATGTAAGAAGGTTGTGGAGGATAATACCGCCGACTATGCGGATCTGTATCAGCAGATTGTTGATATGCAGTAAGCAGTAGGAAATAAGAAAACCCTGAGCGTGGTAGGTGTTTATACGGGCACAGAAGTCAATAGGGGTTCTGTGCCCGTTGTTTAAAGCGTGTTTTCTGCGCAAGAAAGGAGTAGCTATGCCTGCGATTTTTGAAACGATCGATAAGATCAAGCCTGTATATGATATTGTATACAAAGTAACTCTTTTCATTTGTAAATTGCTTTTGATTGCAGATATTGCAATTACCTCCATGGCGGTCTGCGGAAGATATGTTCCCTTTATCCCGGACCCGGCATGGTCGGAGCAGGTGGTTTTGACTTTGATGTCTTATATGGCAGTGCTTTCTGCCGCCCTGGCAATTCGTAATGGTTCTCATATCCGTATGACGGCACTGGACTCTTATCTTCCCAAGGGCCTGATCCGTTTCCTGGATATTCTGGCTGATCTGGCAGTACTGGCTCTTGCCCTGATTATGATCGTGGTGGGCTGGCAGTATGCGGTCAAGATCGGCGGGCGGGGCAATTATGAGAGTATGCCCTGGCTGTCAAGATTCTGGATGTATTTTCCGGTCCCGCTGGCGGGCGTCGCCATGCTGGTCTTTGAGATCGAGGCAGTTTATAACCATGTGAAGCTGATCTTTGTAAAGGAGGGCGAGGCATAATGGATGCGAATACAATGGCGATTGCCGTTTTACTTGGCAGCTTTTTTATAATGATTTTTCTCCGTTTTCCCATTGCCTATGCGGTAGGCCTGGCATCTGTGCTATGTCTGCTGTCCATGGGAAAATCACTTTCCACGATTTGCCAGTTCATGGTAAAAGGAATCAGCTCTTTCAGCCTGATGGCAGTGCCGTTCTTTATCACCATGGGTGTCCTGATGGGGTCCGGCGGTATTTCTGAGAAGCTGATTGCTCTGGCCAATGCTTGTGTGGGATGGATGAGGGGCGGTATGGCCATGGTGAATATTGTGGCTTCCTATTTCTTCGGAGGAATCTCCGGTTCGGCTTCGGCAGATACGGCTTCCCTTGGCTCCATTCTGATTCCTATGATGGTAGACCAGGGATATGATGCGGACTTTTCGACAGCTGTTACCATCACTTCCTCCTGTGAGGGACTTCTGGTTCCGCCAAGCCATAATATGGTTATCTATGCCACCACGGCAGGCGGGATATCCGTGGGTTCCCTGTTTCTGGCCGGATATGTTCCGGGGGCTTTGTTGGCCGGAAGCCTGATGATTGGTTCTTATATCATTTCCGTAAAGAGAAATTATCCGAAAGGAGAACCCTTCTCGGTTATGAACCTTCTCAAACAGCTGTCCGTATCAATCTGGGCTCTGGCGGCGGTGCTGATTGTAGTATTTGGCGTGGTCGGCGGTGTGTTTACTGCTACGGAGTCTGCAGCGATTGCGGTTATTTACAGCCTGATTGTCAGCGTGTTTGTCTACAAGGGACTGGACTGGAAGGGAGTATGGAAATCACTGGATGACTGTATCAATACTCTTTCTATTGTACTGATTCTGATTTCCACTTCCGCGGTATTTGGCAACTGCCTGACTATGCTTCATGTGCCGGAACTGGCGGCGAATGCCATTACGGGAGTCACAAGGAATCCCTATATTCTGGCTTTGCTTTTGAACTTGATTTTGCTGGTGCTTGGATGTATTATGGATATGGCTCCGATCATCCTGATTGCAACGCCGATCCTGCTGCCGATTGCCACTTCGATCGGTATTGATCCGATTCAGTTTGGTATTATGGTTATCCTGAACTGTGGTATCGGACTTCTTACCCCGCCGGTGGGCGCGGTATTATTTATCGGATCTGCCATTGCAAAGCTTCCTATGGAGAAGGTGGTTAAGGCTACATTGCCATTCTATCTGTGTATGGTGGTGTCCTTGCTGCTGATCACTTTTGTTCCGGCGATCAGTATGTGGCTGCCCGGCCTTCTTGGGTGATTTGCCTTTTAGAATCCGTAATTTTGAAGTGTGAGACTGTTCTTGCGGACGGTCTCACTTTTTATTGGGGAAGGTTGCAAGGCTGCCTGGTTATTGCTATAATTGGGTATGGAATGTAAAAGGATGATAATCTGGGAGTGTAAAGGGATGAAAAAAAGAATCTGCATGATTTTTTTGGCTTGCGGGATGCTATCGGCGTCCTGCGGGGGCAATTGGAATAAAAAGACGCCGGAGGTTGTGCCGGAATTCGTATTTTCCTATGCGGAAAATCAGGCTGAGGATTACCCGACTACCAGAGGAGCTTATAAATTTGCAGAACTGGTGAAGGAGAGGACTGAGGGAAGAATCGAAGTCCTGGTCTATGCAGGAGGAGAACTGGGGGATGAGCAGGCAGTTGTGGAGCAGCTGCAGTTTGGAGGCATTGATTTTGTGCGTGCCTCTCTTTCTTCCCTGTCAGAATTTGTGCCGGAACTGAATGTGCTGCAGATGCCCTATCTGTATAAGAATTCAGAACATATGTGGAAGGTTCTGGAAGGAGAGATTGGAGACGAGTTTATGGAGATTCTGGATGGCTCTGGACTGACCGGACTCTCCTGGTATGATGCAGGGGCGAGAAATTTTTATTGTACGAATAATCCGATCCGGAGGCTGGAAGATATGAAGGGAATGCGAATCCGGGTCCAGGAATCCGAGATGATGGCGGCTATGGTGGAGGCGCTGGGAGGGACAGCGGTGCCCATGACATACGATAAAGTATATTCGGCCCTGGAGACGGGAGAGATCGACGGGGCGGAGAATAACTGGCCTTCTTATGAATCGGTCCGTCATTATGAGGTTGCGCCTTTTTACACTGTGGATGAGCATACCCGGGTTCCGGAGATGCAGCTGATGTCACAGTACACCTGGGACAAGCTTTCCCCAAAAGATCAGAAGATTATATTGGAATGTGCCAGGGAATCTGCCCTGTATGAGAGGAAACTTTGGACGCAGAGATCCGAATCCTCAGAACGAAGGGTGAGAAATGCCGGGTGTACGGTGGTAGAATTGCCTATGGAGGAGAAGGAACGGTTCCGGAATGCCATGATGCCGGTGTACCAAAAATACTGCGCGGATTATATGGATGTGATAGAAAGAATCACCAAGGAGGGGGAAGAATGACCAAAAAGCGGCTGTGCACCGGAGATAGAGGTGCATGGCCGCTTTTTTGCATCTTTTATTGGCTTAAAATTTTCTCCAGGTATCCCGGACAAACAATAAAAGCAGCGGGAAGATCTCCAGCCTTCCGGCAAGCATGTCAAGGATCAGGACGATTTTGGCCGGATTGGAGAACAAGCCAAAGTTAGCCGACGGACCAACCAGCTCCAGGCCAGGGCCGATATTGTTGAACGTGGCGGCTACGGCAGTAAAGTTGGTAATCAGGTCGGTGCCGTCACAGGCAAGGACCAGAAGAGAAAACGCAAAAATCAAAAGGTAAACAATCATAAATACATGGATATTGCGGATCACATCATAATCGATGGACTTGCCATCCATGCGGATTTTTTTGACCTGGCGTGGATGAAGGTATTGGCTCAATTCCTTGCCGGTGGACTTGATCATGATAATAAAACGGGAAACTTTGATTCCGCCGCCGGTGCTGCCGGCGCAGGCCCCGACAAACATCAGCATAACCAGGATGGTCCGGGAAAGTTGCGGCCATTGGTTAAAGTCACAGGTGGCAAATCCTGTGGTTGTAATGATGGAGCCGACCTGGAAAGCGGATTCACGCAAGGCAACGCCTGTGGTAGAGTAAAGCCCCCGGATATCCCAGCCAATCAGGAGGATGGCAGAGAGAATGACGATAAAATACCAGCATACTTCCTCATTGGAAAAGGCCTGCTTCCATTTGCGCAGCAGCAGGAGGAAATAAAAGTTGAAATTGACACCAAACAGAATCATAAAAACGGTGATTTCAACCTGGATCAAAGGAGAATAGCTGGCAATGCTGTCGTTTTTAATGCCGAACCCCCCGGTTCCTGCCGTACCGAAGGAAGTGGTGATGGCATCAAAAACAGGCATACCGCTGACCAGCAGTACGATGAACTCCAAAACGGTTATGAAAATGTAGATTCCATAAAGAATCTTGGCCGTGGAATGGACTTTTGGCATCAGCTTGCTGACGGAGGGTCCCGGGCTCTCGGCCTTCATTAGGTTCATGTGGGAGCCGCCGGCCAGTTTCAGAAGGGAAAGCAAAAATACCAGCACTCCCATACCGCCGATCCAATGGGTAAAACTGCGCCAGAGCAGTATGCACTTAGGAAGACCTTCCACAGCAGGAAGAATGCTGGCGCCGGTAGTGGTAAATCCGGAAACGGTCTCAAAAAGAGCATCGACGGGATTCTGGATGGAACCGCTGAATAAAAAGGGCAGGGCGCCCATAACACTAAGGGCGATCCAGCTTAGCGCCACTGTTACATAACCCTCTTTGACATAAAAATACTGGTGTTTGGGTTTTTTGAAAGTCAGGGCGACTCCAAAAACCAGACAGATTGCCCCGCCGATGACAAAGGACCAGAGCGCAGGCTCCTGGTATATTATGCCGGTTAGAATGGGAAGCAGCATAAAAGCAGCCTCGATATTTAATACCCAACCGATTATGTAAAAAATAATTCGATAATTCATGAACGGCTCCCTTATCTTTTCAGAATATCCTGGATATCATCCAGTCCCTTCTGGGTAGTGACCACGACCACGGTGTCGCCGACGTTGATAGTGTCGTTGCCTCGGGGGATAAGTACTTTTCCCTTTCGGTGGATACAGCCAAGAAGCAGGTTGCTCTTCAACTGAAGATCTTTTAAAGGAATACCTACAACGGAAGAATTCTCCAGGATGCAGAACTCCAATGCCTCCGCTTTTCCGTCTAAGATATGGCACAAGGTTTCCACATTGCTGCCAATGGAATTCTGCATGGCGCGGATGTAGCGGAGAATGTAGTCCGCAGTAATGTATTTGGGGTAAATGATGCTCCCCAGATCAAGCTGGTCAAGGATATTGTCAAAGGACATCCGGTTTACCTTGGTGATCAGCTTGGCCTTGGAATGTTCGCGTGCGAACAGAGAGAGCATGATATTTTCTTCATCCATGTTGGTCAGCGCCACGAAAGCTTCCGTGCCTTCCAGATTTTCTTCCATCAAAAGCTTTCTGTTTGTACCGTCTCCCCGAATAATCACCGCCTCCGGAAGATGCTCACTCAGTTCATTGCAGCGTTCTGGGCTTTTATCGATGATAGCGACCCGGATTTTCATTTCCAGAAGCTGTCTGGCCAGGTAGATTGCAATGGTGCCGCCGCCTACGATCATGCAGTTCTTTACCTGGTTTGTGGCCAGGCCGATATTGCGGAAAAATGCGGCGGCGTTCTGGGGGGAGGCAATGATGGAAAGCAGATCCCCGTTTTGAAGGACAAAGTTACCGTTTGGGATATAGGCGTTCTCCCCGCGCTCAATCCCGGCTACCAGGATATCGCATCTGGCGCGGCGGGGGAGTTCGGCGATGGATATCTGATCCAACTGGAATTCCGGCCTGACACGGAACTTTAACAGTTCCACACGGCCCTTGGCAAAGGTGTCAATCTTGATGGCGGAAGGAAAGCGCAGAAGCCTTGCGATCTCCGCTGAGGCGGCCAACTCCGGATTGATAATCATGGAGATGCCCAGGCTCTCTTTGATCAGGTCGATCTCCTTGTTGTATATCGGATTGCGGACCCGGGCGATGGTGTGGCAGTCCCATTGCTTTTTTGCGATCAGGCAGCACAGCAGATTCAATTCATCGGAGCCGGTTACGGCGATCAGCAGATCCGTGTCGGCGATGCCGGCTTCGATCAAAGTATTGATGCTGGAGCCATTGCCGATGATCTGCATGGCGTCCAATTCTTCCGTGACTCCCTGCAGACGATCCGCAGAGGAGTCGATGATAGTGACATCGTGGTTTTCCTCCGTTAAGCCCTCCGCCAGGGCAAAACCTACTTTACCGCAACCTATAATGATGATTTTCATGGGGTTCTCCAATCGTATATTTCCGTTAATAATTTACTTACGTGAACATTTTACCACAAAATAAAGAATTGTCACTATGAAATTGTGGAATTTGTGCTTTTAATTTGAAAGAAAATGTAGTATAATTTTGGCAATTGTAGAGGATGCTTATCATATAACCAGGAGGGAAATATGTTAGATCTAAAATTTGTGCGGGAAAACCCGGAGATTGTGAAAAAAAATATTGAGAATAAATTCCAGTTTGACAAGCTGCCTTTAGTGGACCAGGTGATTGAACTGGATGCGAAGAACCGGGCGGCCAAGGCAGAGGCGGATAATCTGCGGGCGATGCGGAATAAGCTTTCCAAACAGATCGGACAGCTGATGGGACAGGGCAAGAAGGAAGAGGCGGAGGCCGTGAAGGCGCAGGTGACGGCTAATGCCAACCGTCTGGCAGAACTGGAAGCGCAGGAGACGGAATTGGAGGCGCAGGTATTAAAGATCATGATGACGATTCCCAATATCATTGATCCCAGTGTGCCGATCGGCAAAGATGACAGTGAAAATGTGGAAATTGAGAAATTCGGCGAGCCAGCTGTTCCGGACTTCGAGATCCCGTATCATACGGACATTATGAAGAGTTTTGACGGGATTGATCTGGATGCCGCCGGCAGGGTGGCTGGCAATGGCTTCTATTATCTGATGGGGGATATTGCCAGGCTGCATTCCGCAGTGATTGCCTATGCCAGGGATTTTATGATCGACCGCGGCTTTACGTATTGCGTGCCGCCGTTTATGATCCGCAGCAATGTAGTGACAGGCGTGATGTCTTTCGCGGAGATGGACGCCATGATGTATAAGATCGAGGGGGAAGACCTCTATCTGATCGGGACGAGCGAACATTCGATGATCGGAAAGTTTATCGATACCATTACGCCGGAAGAGCAGCTTCCCAAAACCATGACCAGCTATTCGCCCTGCTTCCGGAAAGAAAAAGGCGCTCATGGTATCGAGGAGCGTGGTGTGTACCGGATTCATCAGTTTGAGAAGCAGGAGATGATTGTGGTCTGCAGGCCGGAGGAATCTCCTATGTGGTATGATAAGCTATGGCAGAACACGGTGGATTTGTTCCGTTCTCTGGATATACCGGTGAGGACCCTGGAGTGCTGTTCCGGGGATCTGGCGGATCTGAAGGTGAAATCCTGCGATGTGGAGGCCTGGTCGCCGCGCCAGAAGAAATATTTTGAGGTGGGTTCCTGTTCGAATCTGGGAGATGCGCAGGCACGCCGCCTGAAAATCCGCGTCGATGGGGAAAACGGCAAATATTTTGCGCATACCCTGAATAATACAGTAGTGGCGCCCCCGCGGATGCTGATTGCATTTTTGGAGAATAATCTGCAGGCAGATGGCAGTGTGCGGATTCCGAAAGCCTTGCAGATGTATATGGGCGGTATGGAAGCAATATTGCCCAGGAAAAACGGGTAATAATTGTTACAAAATAAAGAACAAAGAGTAAGAAGGGAGAAGCGGACATGAAACCGTGGAACGTAGTGGTGGACGAAAGACAATATGAGGTCAAGGCAAAAGGGTACAAACTTGTGGTCAACGGAGAGGCCGTGAAGCTGAAGAACCTGATGTCAAAGAAAAGCGGGATGTGGAAGATTTATGAACTTCCTCTGGGAGCAAAAAAGGCAGAATACTATGTCAATAACTGGATCGGGGGAGTCAAGCTGGTGATGGATGGTGTGGACTGTGCAACCGGCAAACCTTTCACGGCGCCGGAACTTCCCAAATGGGCCTATGTATTTCTGATTGTTCATCTTGCGTATATCCTCTTTTTGATGGGAGGCGCTCTCGGCGTGCTGATGGCATTTTTGGGTATGGTGGCAACGATTTCTGTTTCCTGCAACAAAAATATGTCTGTCGCGGTGAGGGTTTTGCTGGATATCGGGATTCTGGTAGCATTTGCGGCTGCTGATCTTGGCATTGTGAACGCGTTCAGCAGTATGCTCGGGGGTATTTAAGTGGTTTGCTGTTTTTGATGATACATAAGGAATCCGACAAAGTGCGTCAAGGCGCATTTTGCTGGATTCTTCGCGATTTCAGGGCCGGTATTTGGCTGGGTTTTCCGGATTTGAGGGGAAAGAGGAGAACGTATTATGAATGTGTTTAGTGAATTGATCCACTCGGTTTATGACTGTAAAAGTTACGGACTTTTTTTGAGAGACAGGAAAAGAAAGACTTTTCTTTTCGGCTTTTTGCTGGTATTGCTCTATTTTCTGGTAACGATCCTTTTGCCTTTTACCCGTTTTCAGGTGTCTACGGGCGGGATTATGAAAATAATAGATGAGGTCGTACCCGATTTTGAGATATCGGACAGCCGGCTGACGGTAGAGCGGCAGTTTGAATTCGATCAGGATGATATCTACATATATGTCAATACAGAGCAGGAAGAGATGGACCTTGGGAAGGTACAGGAGTATTTGCGAAGGTATGACACGGTGGTGATTGCCGACGCAGAGAACCTGGTTGTCAAGAGCGGCGTCCAGATGGAACAGATCCAATTTTCTGATCTGGACCCGGATCTGGAGATAAGCAAGACGGGAATGATTGATATGTTCCGGCCTTTTGTGACGATTGTCATCGTGGTGGTATTGCTTGCTATTTTTCTGTTCATGGAGGTGTCTTTTTTCTTCGGCGTCCTGTTTGTCGGCTTGTTTGGAATGATTGTGGCGTCCTGCATGCAGGCGAAGCTGACCTTCGGTGAACTGTATAAGCTTGGTATTTATACACGCACGACACCGTTGCTGATTAAGGCGATTTTATCTTTTCTGCCGGTCGGCCTGCCGTTTTATACAATCATCAGCCTGGGGATTTCACTGGGTTATCTGTCAGTGGGTATCCGCCATATCAATGCGCCGGTGAAAGAGGACCCTGTTGTTTTCTATTCAGAGGGAATGGGGACGGAAGATCGCTGGAGCCGTCCGGAAGAGGAGGCCGACCGCTGGAGCCGTATCGAAGATTCGCAGGATAAAAACAGTTGAGGAACCGGATGAACCCCGGTTCCTGCAGATGGGTTACAGTTCCTGCAATTGCAGCTTCGGAGTTGCAATCAGGGAATAATTGGTATGATAGATGACAAAGCCGGGGGCGCCGCCTGCGGCTTTTTTAACATGCTTGCGCTGAATATAGTCAATCTCTACCTTTTCATTGCCGCGCCCCTTGGAAAACCAGGCAGCGACAGAACCGGCCTCTTCAAATACCCGGTCAGGCAATTCTTTTCCTTCGGCTTTCACTATTACATGAGAGCCGGGAATGCCTTTGGCGTGAAACCACCAGTCTCCTCCGCCGGCGATTTTGAAGGTGACTTCCTCATTCTGGTAATTGTTTTTCCCTACATAAATGTGAAAACCGTCAGAGGAGAGGTAGTGATAGGGGCGGCTGGTAATCTTTGCTTTTTTGCCGCTGGTATTTCTTTTCTTAATAAAACCGAATTCAGCCAGTTCTTCCTTGATCGGGACAAGGTCTTCTTCTTTGATGGCGATGTCTAAAGCCGCGCTGATGGATTCTAAATGATCAATTTCCTGCCGGGTTTCCGTGAGCATGCCCATCATCGCCTCATGAGTGCGTTTCAGCTTATTATATTTGCTGAAATATTTCTGGGAGTTTTCCTGGGCGGTAAGCTGGGGGTCAAGAGGGATGCGGATATCTTCATTGGTGTAATAGTTCAGGCATTTCAGTTCTTTTTCACCGCCGGCGAGTTCGTAGCCGTAAGTAGTCAGCAATTCCCCGTAAATCTTGTATTTGTCCCGCTTTTCCGTATCCTTCAGCTGCTTGAGCTGAAGGTCATATTTTTTATAATTTCGTTCCAGGGCTGTCTGGACAATCCTTCTTAGATCGGAAGATTTCTGGCGGATACGGGTCAGCACGCTTTTTTGGGCGTAGTAGGCATCCAAAAGGGCGCTGATGGAAGGAAAGGTTTTTGCCGTGTAGCCGTTTCCCTCAAAGCAGGTCAGGGGCACGGAGGCAAATTCCGCCGGTTCACCGTTTTTATAGATGATGTTAGGACGGAAATTCCCGTTTTTTACGTCATCCATCATCAAGGACAGCATATGGTACAGGTGGCATAATTCAGCTTCGGACAGTTCGTTTGCGGAGCGGTCTCCGTCAATGGAAGAAAGATGGCATAACTCCGTGCCGATTATGGGGCTGATTCCGGTAAGCTTCAGGTAGAGGGCCTTTTGCACAGGAGCGGGGGCGCTGCGGATGATTGCGGCAAATTCTTCTTCCGCGATACAGAGCGGGTCGGCTTTTTCTACCGTCTGCGGGATGAAATAAGGGCGTCCCGGCAATACCTCCCTGACAGAACTGACCTGGGAGGAAATATGCTTTATGCTGTCGAGAATGACGCCGTCTTCTTTACAGAAAATAATATTGCTGTGCTTGCCCATCAACTCCACAATCAGGCGTTTCCGGCACAGGTCGCCCATTTCATCCAGATGTTCAATGGTAAGTTCCAGAATCCGTTCCAGACCCGGCTGACTGACCTTTATAATCTTTCCGGAGCCAATGTGCTTGCGCAGCAGCATACAGAAATTGGGCGCTGTCAGGGGGCTTGGCTTGTTGCTTTCCGTAAAATAAATCAAAGGGAGGCTGGCGCTGGCAGAGACAGACAGGCGCAGGGTTTCCCGGTTGTTTTTGATTGTGAGCAAAAGTTCATCCTTTTCCGGCTGGGCAATCTTGTTGATTTTGCCGCCTTCCAGTTTCTGCCGGATATCGTAGGTGAGGTTTGCAATGACGATTCCGTCGAGTGCCATAATACGTACTCCTTTTTTATGATTTGACCAGTTTCTGCCGGCGGGGACCTGGCCATGGTGTGTTGTCTGTGATCGTTGTTACACGTGAATTATACAGGAGTTTTGCGGGATTGACAAGACTTTCCCGGGCGTTCGTGTGCTGTCCGCACCAGATGGTCTGAATGAAAGAGAAATCAGTGAAATGTGAGAAGCCCTAATTGACGGAAGGTGGCAAACACATAAGGCGCGCCAAAAACGTTCAGGGATTTGGGTCCGGTGATCGTATGCCCATCGTCTGCCTGAATTTTTTGAAAAGCTTTTTCAAAAGTGGCCCTGGTGATCGATTTTTTCTTACGGTCAGTGAAAAATTCACCGCCTTTGATCGTGTAGGTGAAAGGAAGCCCCTTGGCAGTGTAAAAGGTCTCTCCCTGGTGGGCAACGATGACATCCCAAAGATTATCTACTGTAATCATGAGCAAATACCTTTCTAAGCGGTGCTGCAGATTTTACTCATTATTATAATAAACTTTTTATGATTTTACAATATATAGGAGTAAAAAAAGATGAAAAACTCAGAATTTGGAAAAGTGGCGTGAGAAAATATTACGAAAAGTGTTAAAAGTATTGTATTTTGGTAACAAAAGTATTAATATAAAAAAGATAAGGATCATCAAATACAGATTTGAAAAATATCAGCCAAACGCAGGGGAGGATTTTATGTTTACATCAAGAAAGAAGGCCGAGACGACTAATGCAGGAATGATCAGTACGATCATCGGAAACAATTCCAGGATAGAAGGTGTTTTGTCTGCTTCGGACCCGGCCAGGATAGACGGTACTCTCCGAGGGGAGATCTTTTCTGAGAGTTCCGTTATTGTCGGAGAGCATGGCGTGGTAAAAGGGGATATTCACGCGGTTGAGATTCTGGTGGCAGGAACCGTTTATGGCAATTTGAAGGCAGAGAACAGGATTGAACTGACCGAGACGGGATGCGTATTAGGCGATCTGATCACAAAGAGACTGGTGATCGACGAGGGCGCTTCCTTCAAGGGGAATTGTACCATGGAGGTTGCCGGAGAGAAAGAGGAAGAACACAAAGCGCTGATTCAGGAACAGAAGCCTGTAAAAGAGGCGGATAACCAGCAAAGCAAAAAGGACGACCAGCAAAGCAAAAAAGACGGCCAGCAAAGCAAAAAAGATGGCCAGCAGAATAAAAAAGAAGGAAATGAAGATAAATAAGTGCGGATGAACTGGAAAAAGTTTAAGAAAGAGCGTGTCTTTCTCTCCTATACCGTTATGCTGCTGCCGCATTCCCAAAAGAAGCCGATCCACTTTAAGATTCCCGTCTGGGTGTTTGGGGCGATATTTTTGGGGTTATTTGTCCTGACGGGAACATGCCTGTTTTTTGCCGGTTCCCGGTATCAGCTGGAACAGGTCCGCAAGGAAAAGGAACAGCTGGAGTTAGAATGGACGAAACTGGCGCAGCAGAAGCAGCAGGCGGATCAGGAGAATGAGGTGCTTCGGCAGGAGCAGGAGGTTCAGGAGCAGGAGTTGAAAGAACTGGAAGCGCGGACCAGAAATGCGCGGAAGGAGCTGGAAGAACTGGCAGAGCGGGAAAGCCAGATTCGCCAGGAACTTGGCCTGGAGCAGCCAGGACCGGAAGAGGAGATTTCGGAAGAGGAGGCTCCGGAAGAGGAGATTTCGGAAGAGGAGACTCCGGAAGAGGAGATTTCAAAAGCGTCGCTTCCGGCCCCGGAAGAAGCCGGACGGATGCTGCGGCTTTCACCGACAGGACTGCCGGTCCTTTTAGCGGAGAACACCATGGGTTCTCATATAGTCCGCTCCGAGTTGGATGTGCTGCAGAGCAGCCTGGCAGAAAAAAATGGCCGTTATGAAGGATATTTAAATCGCATTGAGGAACAGGAAGCTGCTGCGGCGGCAGAAAAAGCCAGAAAAGAGGCCCTGAGAGCAGCGATTGTAACGAGCGCTTCCTATTACATCGGGAATGCTTATGTCTACGGAGGGAATAATCCCAACACAGGAGTGGACTGCTCCGGTTTTACCAAATATATTTTGGGGAATGTGGCAGGGGTCTATCTGAACCGGACAGCAGCAGAACAGGCGCATCAGGGAAGGGCGGTGGCCGTGCAGGAGGCAAGGCCGGGAGATCTTGTCTTTTACAGCAACGGAAGCAACATCAATCATGTCGCAATCTATGCCGGTGACGGACAGGTCGTTCATGCTTCAAACGAACGGGTTGGGATTGTGCGGTCGAATATGTATTATCGGACTCCGGTAAAAGTAGTAAATGTACTGGGGGACTGAAAAAAATGGCGGTATGGCCCGGATGATAAGGGGGCGGTACCGCCTTTTCAATTTGAGACAAGGTTTGAGACAAAATTTTTTTGAACCATTGACAAATCCCATGATTTGCTGTATTATATAACAGTGATATATAACATTGTTATAACCGAGGGAGGCTTATGGGCGAAGCAGAACGGACAACATTACAGCTGATTCTTTCAGCTGCCATGCAGGAATTTCTTATAAAAGGCTACAAGTCTGCTTCCTTGCGGAATATTGTCAAGACAGCGGGCGTGACGACAGGTGCGTTCTACGGCTACTATGGCAGCAAGGAAGATTTATTTGAAGCGCTGGTAGGCGAGCATTACAACTTTTTATTGAACAGCTTTTGTAAGGCGCAGAAAGAATTTGCGGAAATCCCGCCGGAAGAGCAGCCCGACAACCTTACTTCTGTCTCTGGCGCATGTATGTATGAAATGCTCTTATATGCCTATGGACACTTGAATGAATTTAAACTCATACTTTGCTGTTCGGAGGGGACACGTTTTTCAAAATTGATTGATGAAATGGTAGAAATAGAAACAAAAGGCACGCATGATTATTTAGCGGTTCTAGAAAAGCTAGGCAGGCCTGCGCCGCCCATTGATGAGCGGTTGGAGCATATCTTGATTACAGGAATGTTTAATACTTTTTTTGAGCTGATTATACATGAGATGCCACTGGAAGAGGCAAAGCATTACCTGAAAGAAATGAGGGCTTTTTACACTGCCGGGTGGATGAAAATTATGGGGCAATTATAAATCATATGGAAAGTGTGAACTTTCCATATATATTTGGCGCATTGGTTAGCTATAACTAACTATTTAAAGGCGCAACCAAACAGCAAGGATATTCGAGGGCGGTTTTTTACTCTCATATCATAAAAATATTTTTAAGGAGGTTTTTTTCAATGAAAAAACAGTCTGATCTGTCAAGACTGATGGGTTATGCCGGAAGGCATAAGATCTTGACCTATCTTTCCTGGGGACTGTCTGTAATGAGTGCGCTGCTTTCTCTTGTGCCTTTTTGGTATATATGGCGTATCATTCATGACATACTGGAAGTTTCACCGGACTTCTCACAGGCGGGGAGTATCACAAGCTACGGCTGGTCTGCCGTATTGTTTGCGGTTATCTCTATTGCCGTCTATATAGCCGCTTTGATGTGTTCGCATATAAGCGCGTTCCGGGTTGCCGCCAATATCCGAAAAGAACTTATGCGCCATATTGCAGCCCTGCCGCTTGGGGTAACGGAAAAGTACGGAAGCGGAAAGCTGCGGCGGATCGTAAACAGTTCCAGTGCCGCTACGGAAACTTATCTTGCGCACAGGCTGCCCGACAAAGCGGGAGCCATTGCCACCCCCATAGGACTGCTTTTCCTGCTGCTTGCCTTTGACTGGCGGTTAGGGCTTTTAAGCCTTGTTCCCGTTGTGCTTGGTTTTCTGATTATGATGAAAATGACCGGGAAAGACATGGAGCAGAGAATGGAGCAGTATCAAAATGCGCTTTCTGATATGTCAAACGAAGCGGTTGAATATGTAAGAGGGGTGCCCGTAGTAAAGACTTTCGGACAGACAATCTTTTCTTTTAAACGCTTCAAAGATGCGATAGACAACTACGAAACATGGGTAATTGCATACACAAAAGGCCTGCGTCTGCCTATGATGTCCTATACAACGGCAATCAACGGCGTATTTGCGTTTCTGATTGCCGGAGGTATTCTCTTTACAAGGGGCGGCGTGACAAATGAATTGTTGCTAAACCTGATCTTTTATATTGTGATCACGCCTGTTATTGGCACGACGCTCACAAAAATCATGTTTATGAGCGAAGACGCAATGATTGTCAGTGACGCGATTCACAGGATTGACGAGGTGCTGGACGAAAAACCATTGTCTGAAAGCAGAGTAAATAATGTACCAACGGATAATTCCATTATATTAGAACACGTTAGTTACAGCTACAAGGCAAATAACTCTGAAGGGGGCCGGGAAGATGGCCCGGACCATGACGGCGGGAAAAACGCGCTCAATGATGTATCGCTCTCCATCAAACCAGGACAGGTGGTGGCATTAGTAGGGGCGTCCGGCGGCGGCAAGACGACACTTGCAAATATCGTCACAAGATTTTTCGACCCGCAAAAAGGACATATACGGATAGGAAATATCGACATACGCGACATTCCCAAAAAAACATTGATGAATACGGTATCGTTTGTATTTCAGAACAGCCACCTTATCAAAGCGTCCATATTGGAAAATGTGCGTATGGCAAAACCCGACGCCACACGTGAAGAAATCGCCTGTGCCCTGAAATCGGCACAGTGCCTGGATATTATCGAAAAATTACCCGATGGCATGGATACGGTGGTCGGCGAGGGAGGCGTGTACCTGTCCGGCGGCGAACAGCAAAGGATAGCGATTGCCCGCGCAATTTTAAAAAATGCGCCTATTCTGATCCTGGACGAGGCCACCGCGTTTGCCGACCCCGACAACGAGGTGCGCGTACAACAGGCTTTGTCGGTTCTCTCAAAAGGCAAAACCGTGATTATGATTGCGCATAGGCTGTCGTCAATTACAAATGCGGATTGCATTTATGTAATGCAAGAAGGTGAGATCGTCGAAAGTGGTACACATAGCGGATTGATCGAGAAAAACGGTATATTTATGAAAATGTGGAAAAATTATTCGGAAGCTGCGGAATGGAAAATTGCAAAGGAGGTAAACGCATGATCCGGACATTGCAAAGACGCTTTGCGTTATCAAGACAAGGGGCTGCCGATCTGATAAAAGGCTGTATTGCGTGTGTTGCACAGGATATATCCTTTATGATTCCTGTCGGGCTCCTCTATTATTTTGTTATGGATACCATGAACGGGGGCGTAAATGGAAGCCGTGTTGTTTTCTATGCGGTCGGCGCTTTGCTTTGCCTTGCGCTGATATTTATTGCGACTTGGTTTCAATACAACGCCACTTATCTGGCGACTTATGTGGAAAGCGGGGTAAGGCGTATTTCCTTGGCCGAGCAACTCCGCAAAATCCCTTTATCCTTTTTTGGCAAAAAAGATCTTGCCGATTTGACAAACTCGATTATGGGCGATTGTGCCACGCTGGAAACGGCATTTTCCCATTATGTGCCGGCATTGGCAGGTTCCCTTATTTCAACAACACTGGTTGCAGCCTATCTTTTTGCTATAGACTTTCGTATGGCTCTTGCGGCTGTTTGGGTTCTGCCGATTGCATTTACCATTACATTCTTTTCAGCCCGCATACAGGAATATTTTAACCGTAAATCCGTATCGGCAAATGTCGCACTGGAAAGCGGTGTGCAGGAGTGTATCGAGAGCCTGCAGGACTTAAAGGCAAATAATGCGGAAGAAAGCTATCTGAAAGGGCTGGGCAAAAAAATTGACTATGTGGAAAAACGGCACATTATAACGGAACTTGGGACTGCCCTTTTCGTTGTTTCCTCAACACTGATATTAAAATTCGGGATTGCCACGGTTGCGCTTGTGGGTTCTGCGCTGCTTATCCGTGGGGAGATTGATATCCCTCTGTTTTTTATGTTTTTGCTGGTGGCTTCCAGACTGTATGCCCCGCTTGAGGGGGCGTTGCAAAATCTGGCTGCGGTAATCTCCACCAAAGCAAACATAAACCGCATGAATGAAATCCTTGACCAGCCTATCCAGACAGGAACGGACAGGATAACAAATAAAGGCTATGACATCGTGTTCGACCATGTGGGGTTTGCTTACAATACCGGGGAAACCGTGTTGAAAGACGTGTCCTTTACGGCAAAACAGGGCGAAGTTACCGCCTTAGTCGGGCCGTCCGGCGGCGGCAAAACTACGGTGTCCCGCCTCGCCGCGCGGTTTTGGGATATAAGCAAAGGCAAAATTACCGTCGGCGGTATGGATATCTCAAAAATAGAGCCGGAAACGTTGCTGTCGCTGTATTCTATCGTGTTTCAGGACGTGACACTGTTTAACAATACGATCATGGAGAACATCCGAATAGGAAGAAAAGATGCGACTGATGAAGAAGTGATCCGGGCGGCAAGGCTGGCAAATTGTGAGGAATTTGCGTTAAAACTTCCGGATGGCTACAACAGTATGATCGGGGAAAACGGCTGTGAACTGTCCGGCGGTGAGCGGCAGCGCATCTCAATCGCCCGCGCTTTCCTCAAAAATTCGCCGATCATTTTACTGGATGAGGCAACGGCAAGCCTGGATGTGGAAAATGAAACATTGATCCAGGCGGCATTGTCAAGGCTGATAAAGAATAAAACGGTACTTGTTATCGCTCACCGCATGCGTACCGTAAGCGGCGCGGATCAAGTGGTTGTGCTTTTGGACGGTACGGTTGCCGAACAGGGGACACCGGAAAAACTGATGAAAACAGGCAAGGTTTATCCCCATATGGTACAACTGCAAATGGTTAGTCAGGATTGGGGAATTACTGCCTGAAATGTAAGCAAGAGAATCTAAACGAAACGATAGGCCGGGGATCTAAAAACAAGTTCCCGGCCTTATCTTGTATCCTAATCTGAGGCTTTTTGGCGTTTTTTTATGGGAAAAGATTTACATTGGAAGATAATTTTACTATAATGATAGCAGATGTCGGTTGCACAGGAGGATGGCATGGCAAAAGCGCAGGTTAAAAAAACTTCAATTCAGGAAGAGCAGATTGTGTTTGCTTTGGATATCGGAACACGAAGCATCATTGGAATGGTAGGGATTGTGGAAGAACGGAAAGTAAAGATCCTGGCCATCGAGAGAGAAGAGCATACGGAACGGGCAATGGTTGACGGGCAGATCGAGAATATAGAGAAGGTGTCATTGCTGGCAGATAAAGTGAAAAAACGTCTGGAAAGCAGACTGGATATTCAGCTACGCCGGGTATGTGTCGCCGCTGCCGGGCGGGCTTTAAGGACCAGACGGTCGGATTTTGAAATGGAACTTCCAGGCCCTCAGCTGATTGACAATGAGGTGATCAGCCGTCTGGAGGCAGGAGCCATCAGCCGTGCCGAGGAGGCCTTTAACGCAGAGAATGAGGCACAGGGGGAGTCCAGAAGATTTTATCTGGCGGGATATACCGTGTGCCAGTATTATCTGGATCAGTATGCGATGTCAAGTCTGATGGACCATCGGGGACGGCGGGTGAAAGTGGATCTGATTGCGACTTTTCTGCCAAGCGAAGTAGTGGAAAGCCTGTATACCACCATGAATAAGATCGGGTTGGAGGTGGCAAGCATCACGCTGGAGCCGATCGCGGCGATCAATGCGGCAATCCCGGAAAATCTGCGTCTGCTGAATCTGGTCCTGGTGGATATCGGAGCCGGGACTTCAGATATTGCTGCCTGCACCGGAGGAAGCGTGACAGGATATACTATGGCGACGGTGGCAGGGGATGAAGTTACGGAAGCGCTTATGAGAGAATATCTGGTGGACTTTGGAACCGCAGAGAAGATGAAAGCCCAGGCGGATCAGGAAAAAGAGATTGCCTTTACCGATATTTTGGGAATGGAACAGAAGATCGGGCAGGAGGAGATCTTCCGATGCATCCAGGGGGTTTCCGAAGTCCTTTGCAAAGAGATTGCGGAAAAAATCATAGAAGTAAACGGCGGGCCGCCGTCGGCTCTGTTCCTGGCAGGAGGAGGCAGCAAGCTGATATGCTTAAGGGACAGCCTGGCTTCCGTGCTGGGGATGGACAGCAAGCGGGTGGCGATTGCCGGGAATTATTTTCAGGCAAGCGCCTTTTCGGATGAATATGATCTCAACAATCCAGAATATGCCACGCCCCTGGGTATTGTGGTTTCAGCGGGGCTGAATATGATCAACGACAGTTTTCGGGTGATTCTGAATGGAAAACCGGCCAAGCTGTTCCGCAGCGGAAGCTTTACGGCGCTGAATCTGCTGATGATGAATGGCTATGGGTTTTCTGATATTATGGGCCGGCCAGGCGTGAATGTGGCGGTGACGGTAAACGGCCAGAGAAAAGTTTTTTACGGAACGCCGTCGGAACCTGCAGCTTTGTCCATCAACGGCAGGGAAGGAAAACTTTCCCAGATCATCCATGCGGGAGACAACATCGATTTTGTGCCGGCAAAGGCAGGAAAGCCGGCCAGGGCGTGCCTGGGAGACATCGAAGGGGCGGCTACCTGTGAGGAACTTATGCTCAACGGCTCCTATGCGTTTTTGGAGACCCCTTTGAAAAACGGGGATGTGATTCGGATTCGCAGCCAGGAGGACGGGAAGAGCCAGGAGGAAGAACCCGGTCGGGAAGATGAAGCCAAGCGGGAAGAAGAGAAGGCCCCGGAGCTGGAAAAGGCGGCGGAGTCCAGGAATGGAAAAGCAGAAAAAACGGTGGCTGCAGAAGAAGACAAGCATGGGACTGGAAGACCGGTAGAGAGGGCAGAGGAAGCGGCAGGGAGAATGGAAAGGCCGGTTGAGAGGATAGAAAGACCGGCAGAGAGGATAGAAAGGCCGGTTGAGAGAGTAGAAAGGCCGGTTGAGAGAATAGAAAGACCGGCAGAGAGGACAGAAAGGCCGATTGAGAGAGTAGAAAGACCGGCAGAGAGAATAGAAAGACCGGCAGAGAGGGCAGAAAGACCGATTGAGAGAGTAGAAAGACCGGCAGAGAGGACAGAGAGGCCGGTTGAAAGAGTAGAAAGACCGGTTGAGAGGACAGAGAGGCCGGTTGAAAGAGTAGAAAGACCG